>DATLAK010000115.1 GCA_035527535.1 Armatimonadota bacterium | reverse complement strand
GATCTGTCTTACTCTGCGCCCGCCAGCGAGTTTTTCTTGTCGGTAGAGCTGTGATCTCCCCTGGGAGGAGCTCCAGTTCGTGCACGATGACCACGACGACCTAACGCTCGGCCACTACATCGCGATCCTGATCGCCATGTGCATCATCGCGCTGGCTGCGATTCAGACGGGGCGGGTGCCGTATCAGTTCTGGCCGTAGGGGATGACCTCGTTCATTTGGTCGCCTGCACAAAATACCCGATGACCCACTTGGTATCCTTGCTGTGCGACGCCCCACGTACCCATCGAACGAATCTGTCCAGCGCCAAGGCGAACCATGCGACGGCGGCTCGCGGCGCCCCCCATCGAATCAGGGGCGTGATCATGCTCACCGCTGCCGTGAATGGACCCAGGTCAAGCGCTGCAACTTGGATCGTCCCGCTAAACCCTGCCGAACCGACCAACAGGTTCACCAACGCATGATCTGTCCAGCGCAGGTAGTCGGCAGTGAATGTCTCGCCGCGCTGTGCGGTGTGAACCGGGTACAGAAACGGCACGAATAGAATCAGCCGGCCACCAGGTCGCAACGCCCGCCCAGCCTCACACAGCAGCTGCTCGTAGCCGTATATGTGCTCGAGGACGTTGAGCAGCATGATGTTGTCCACAGACGCCGACGCCAAGGGCAACGGCGACTCCAGGTTGGCAACGAGATCCGGCCCCGCCTCTGGCCAAAGGTCAACAGTGAGTACCCGTGCGCTATCGCTGCGCCGCATCAGGTCAAAGTTGTGTGAGCCCCCAGTGCCCAGGTCAACCGTCAGCCCATCCACCGTTGTGGCGCCGAGGCGTAGATTCATCCACGCACGGGCAAATGACTGGCCGCGATAAATGGCTGATAGCAGGTTCCCATTCATGCTTCTGGATACACCGCACGCGTGAACCGCGCCGCAAATGGTAGGCTCTCGTCTCCAGCGATGCTCTGTGTCTCAGCCTCCATCCCCTCCCACACGTCCCTCAACCCTGCTTCACTCACATTCCGCTGGACCTTCAGCATCCTGGCCACCGGCAGCTCGTGGTACTCTGCCACGCGCCACAGGTAGCCCGCCACCAGCCGCCGCTGCGCCTTCGTGAGGCGTTCCTCTGCGACAAATCGCTCCATTGCCTTCCGCAGCAAGGGGAACCGGCTCCCCAGCGCTCGCCAATCGCCCCACGGCTCGCCGTCATCGTTGAACACGACCGGTTCGCTGGCCAGCAGCTCCCGCAGCTGACCCGTCCCGCGCAGTTTCCCTAGCCAGTAGGGTAGCGCGGAGGCCGCATCTCTCCTCTTCATCATCCGTGCGATCGCGCCCCAGGTAAGGCCCACGGAATGCGCCAGCGCCAGAAACCCCAGCGCTCGCGGTGTGGGGTGCCACCGGCGCCGGTACCTTCCGCGCCGGATGAACCTCATGCCTCCAAAGACTCGCTCTGCATCCTCCTCGCGAACGTGCCAGTTGGCCCATCGGGTCGCGGGCAGCCGCCCTTGGCGGATGTACTTGGCCACATTCGTCGCAGTCATCCCGTACTTCCGCGCCACCTCCCCGGTGGTCAGGAACCGCACGTCGCCACGGATCCGCGCCGCCGTGGCCTGCCAGGGCCCCTCGGGCATCGTCTCCGGATTGTACAGCGGCCAATTCTGCGGGTTCCGCATGAAGGCGAGGAGGTCGCTCCGCGTCATCAGATAGACACACCGGTCCCGCAGCGCCATTCGTCGCGCCGGGAGCCGGCCCTTCTCGATCCAGAATGCGATCGTGCTCGGATCCTTCCCGAACACGGTCCGCGCCACCCGTGTAGCCGTCAGCAGTGTTCGGGTTGGAGGAGGCATCCCCTTCCGAATGCGGCGGATCTTCAGCGCGTTCTCTGTACGTCCCAGCGCCCGCGCGATTTCCGCATAGGGAAGGTGCCCCATGTTATCGCGCAGGAACTGCTCCTCCCACGTAGACCACCGCCGTGGGGGAGCCTTGGGTCTCGGGGCCCTGGCCGCCACCCACGCCGGCACCCCCGTC
>DATLAK010000114.1 GCA_035527535.1 Armatimonadota bacterium | reverse complement strand
GAGGTTGAACTCCTCGAAGCGAACGCGCCGGCGCACGGCGGGGGAGATCTCGTGCTCGGCCGCGCCCGGGGGCCGCCCGTCGGCGCAGCGCCCGAAGTAGCGGGCGCGGCAGCCGCGGGGAACTCCGCGCAGCGCCCGCTCGCCGTAGCGCCCCGCGCGCGCATGCTCGATGGCGGCGGCGCTGACGTCGGTGGCGAGGAGATGCACCTGCCACGGGCGCAGCACCGTGCCCATCTCCGCCAGCGTGATCGCGATCGAGTAGGGCTCTTCCCCGGTGGAGCAGCCGGCGCTCCACACGTTGAGCGTGCCGGCCGGGGCGCTGCCGGTGATCGTCGGCACCAGCACGCGGCGGAGCGCCTCGAACTGTGAGGGGATGCGAAAGAACGAGGTTTCGCTGACGGTGATGTAGCGCAGCAGCTGGCGCAGCTCGGCGTCGCCGGTGGAGGCGAGCAGCCGCTGGTAGCGCTCCCAGTCGGTGGCTCCGCACAGGTGCATGCGCGTCGCGAGCGCGCGCTGCAGCACGCTCGCGCGCGCATCGGGGCAGTAGATGCCGGCGCGCTCTTCGATTAGCCGGCGCAGACGATCAAACTGCGGTGGGGTCAGCTGAAGAGTGGGTTCGCTCATATTCGAGGTCACCTGCGCAGCGCACGCAGTTGCGGCCGTCATCCTTGGCGACGTAGAGCGCGTTGTCGGCCGCGGTTATCAGTTCGTCCGGCGCCGCCACCGGCATCGCCGGGAAGGAGGCGACGCCGAGGCTGACGGTCAGTTGCAGGGGATCCTCCTCGGTGCCGAAGCGCGCCTCGGCCACCGCGCGGCGCAGGCGCTCGCCTACCTCCAGCGCGCCCTTGACGCCGGTCATGGGCAAAATCACCGCGAACTCCTCTCCGCCGTAGCGCGCGGCGACGTCGAGGTCGCGGATCTGGGAGCGCAGCACCGCCACGATCTGGGTGAGCACCAGGTTGCCGACCTGGTGGCCGCAGCGGTCGTTGACGGCCTTGAAATGGTCTATGTCCATCAGCACCAGGGACATCTCCGAGCCGTAGCGGCCCGCGCGCGCGAACTCCTCCGCCAGGCGCTCGCGCAGGTAGCGGAAGTTGTGGAGGCCGGTCAGGTCGTCGTGCACCGCCATCACCTGCACTCTCCGGTAGAGGCGGGCGTTGTCGAGCACGACATAGACTTGGTCGGCGAGCGCCGACAGCAGGCGGTGATCCTCGCGTGCGACCGCCATGTGCTGACCGCCGGCGAAGGCGAGCAGACCGACGGGGCTGTTCTCCGCCTCCAGCGGCAGGACGATGAGGTGCTTGAGGTCGTCGGCGGGGTCGCCCGCGCCCGCTTCATCGAAGATGCTCACGCGCCAGCGGTCGCGCTCCGGCGGCTCCTGCGAGCGGGCGGCAAGGGCGTTGAGGCAGTCCTTCTCGAAGCGGTCCAGGCAGGCGCGGGTGACGGGCTTGGCCTGGCACACGTAGAGCTCGCCCCCCTCGTCCCCGGCGAGCAGGACCCCGGCGAGGTGGTAGTCCACGAGCTGGCTCAGGGTCTTCATGACCGCGCTCGCGCACTGCTCCAGGTCCTGCAAGGAGCGCCCCACGCGCGCAACCTCGTTGAGGATGGTAGCCTGGAACAGGCGTCGGTCGAGCAGGTCATTGAGGCGGCTCAGGAGGTCGAGCGGCCGCGTCTGGCCGGCCGGCGCGGCCGCCGCCGGCGGTCGGGGGCGACGCGCGGCCAGCGCCTCGCGCACCCCGGTGAGGATGAGGTCGGGACCGCTGTCCTTGGTCAGGTAGCGGTCGGCCCCGCTCTGCGCCCCCCAGAACTTGTCGCTCACCTGGTCCCTCGACGTCAGCAGCACCACCGGCAGGTCGCGCAGCGCCGGGTCGCTCTTGATCAGGCGGCAGACCTGGTAGCCGTTCATGCGCGGCATGTTGACGTCGAGCAGGACGAGGTCCGGGGGGGCGCCGAGCACCGCTTCCGCCGCGGCCATGCCGTCGGCCGCGGTGGCGACCTCGTATCCCGCGCTCGCCAGCAGCGCGCTCATCATCGCGACCACCGTCGCGCTATCGTCGGCTACCAGGATGCGTTCTCCCGCCATTAGCTCCGCCCCATGCTATCCGATCAGCCGCCCCAGCGTGTCCAGCAGCGCCATCTGGTCGAAGGTGCCCTTGGTAATGTAGGCGTTGGCGCCCAAGGCCAGGCCGCGCCGTTTGTCCTCGACACTCCGGCGCGACGTGACCATGACCACCGGCAGCTGTGGGTAGTCGGTGCTCGCGCGCACCCGCTCCAGCAGAGTGAAGCCGTCCATGTGCGGCATCTCGACATCCGCTACGACGAGGTCGAAGCGGCGCTCGGCGAGTCGCGCCAGCGCCTCGACGCCGTCACCCGCCGTCACGACCTCGTAGCCGGCCTGCTCCAGCAGCGCTCGCTCGAGATCGGCGGTGATGACGGAATCCTCCACCAGCAGCACCGACGGCCGCGGCTTGGGAGCGGCCACCGGCGCCGCCGCCACCCGCTGCTGGTAGCTGCGGGCCGCGTCCACCAGCCCGGGGACATCAAGCACCGGCACCACCTGTCCCTCCGCCAGCAGCGTCGCCGCCATCACCTTGCGCTGGCGCGAGAGGTGGGGCCCCAGGGGACGCAAGATGACCTCTCGCTCCTCCAGCACGTCGTCCGCCGCCAGCCCCACTTGCTCGCCGGCCGCCCGGATGGCCACGATGCGGCGCGGTCTGCCGTTGCGCCCATTGCCGTTGGGCCCCAGCTCCATCAGCCCCGCCAAGCTCACCACTGCCAGCGCCTCGCCCTCGAAGGGGAGGGAGCGCCTGCCGTCGTCCCCGGCGTTGAGCACCGCGCGCACGAACGAGCTGGGCATCGCCAGGTCGCAGCCGCCGGCGCGCACCAGGATCACGTGCATCATCGCCAGCGTCAGCGGCAGCTCCAGGGTGATGGTGCACCCCGCCCCCGGCTGCGACGCGATCGCCACCGTGCCGTTGAGGCGGCGCGCCACCGCCCGCACCACGTCCATGCCGATGCCGCGACCGGAGACGTCGGTGATCATGCGCGTGGTGGATAGACCTGGCTGGAATGCGAGGTCCAGCGCCTGTTGGTCGGTCAACTCCCGCGCCTGGTCCTCCGCGATGAGGCCGCGCTCAAGCGCCTTGCGCTTGAGCGCCTCCACCTCCATCCCCGCGCCGTCATCGCGCACCGCAATGAGGATGCGGTTGGCGCGGGTGGCGGCGCTGATGCCGATGGTGCCCCGCCGCGGCTTGCCCGCGCTTTCTCGCGCCTCCGGCACCTCGATGCCGTGCACCACCGCGTTGCGCAACAGGTGTAGCAGGGGCTCGCCGATGTCCTCGATGATCTTCTTGTCGAGCTTGACCTCGCCGCCCTCGATCAGGAACTGCACCTCCTTCTCGTACTCCGCCGCCAGGTCCCGTACCGCCCGCGGGAAAGCGTCGAACACGGTGGCGATGGGCAGCATGTGGAGGTCTATGGCGAGCTCGCGCATCTCCTCGGTTACGAGGTGGGCGCGATGCGCGTCCGTCTCGAATGCCTGGCGCACGCCGATCAGCTCGTCGGCCAGCGCGCGCTGCTGGGAGGCGGCGTTGGCCAGATCGCGCGCCACCGCAGCGGCACGCGCCGGCGACCTTTCCGCCTCCTCCAGGCGCACCGCCAGCTCGGTCAGCGCCCGGCGCATCCGCTGCGCCTCCTGCGCCGCCCGGCGCAATCCCTCCTCGGCGCGCTTCATCTGCTCGCAGGTTGACACCAGGTCGAGGCTCAGGTTCGACAGCTTCTCCAGCTTCGCGACGTCAACGCGGACGGTATGCTCCAAACCCGCTGCGCGCTGGGCGCGCGCCTCGGCCCGCCCGGCCCCCGGCGGCGCCGCTGCGGTCGGCGAAAACAGCGTTTCGGCGGCGCCCGACGCGGCCGCGGCCGCCTGCCCTCCCCAGCGCCCCATGCGCTTCGTCAGCTCCGCCGTGTCCGCCGCCTGGGGACCGCCGGCCGCCTCTTCCACCAGCGCCTTGAGCGCGTCGGCGGCCTCGAGCATGACATCAATCGCCGGCCGCGGCGGCTGCTCGCCGAGGTCGCGTACGCCGCCGATGACCTCCTCCAGCCGGTGGGCGAGCTCGTCCACCCGCATGAGCCCGATCATGCGCGCCGAGCCCTTGAGCGTGTGCGCCTCGCGCAGCAGCTCGCCGAACAGGTCGGGGTCGCCCGGCCCGTGCTCCAGGCGCATCACTCCCCGCTCGATGCGACTCAGGCGCTCCCTGGCCTCGGTGACGAAGGTCTCGAGGAAGCGCGCCAGCTCGAATTGCTCAGGCATGTGCTGTGGTCTATCCCTCGATGCCGCTGGGCGCGAGGCCGGCAACCGCCGCGGCGCTTGTTTCCCGCTCGAGCGCGCCCGCGTCGAGGATGAGAACCAGCTCGTCGCCGCAGATCGCGACGCCGCTGACGTAGCCGCCGCGCTGGCTTTCGGCGACCAGGCGCGGCAGCGGGTAGATGACCGCCAACGGCAGCGCCGCTACCTTCAGCACCTCATCCGCCAGCAGGCGCAGGTGATTTCCCTGGTGTCGCACGATCAACGCCATCCCTGCGCGGTCCCGCGGGCCCCCGCCGAGCGCCGCCGCGAGATCAACGTCGGCGGCGCGGTCGTCGTCGCGCCGCCGGGCCTGCTCCACCTCGTTGGCCGGCACCGCAAACAGCACGCCACCCGCGCGGAAGAGGACGACCTGCAGGGCCTCCGGCAGGGGCTCGCCGGCGGTGATCGGGGGGGCAACCCCAAGGGTAGGTTGTCGGTCCCGCGCAGCCTCCGCCACAGATGCCCACCGCGTTCGCGAGCCCGGGCTGTGCCGGGCCGCCTCGTGTCATTGCCTTAGTACCGCAGCACCTGGTCCGCGTCAAGCACGCGCAGCATGCCCCCCGCCACCAGTGCCTGCCCGCGCAGGTAGCGGGCGTCCGGCGCGGCGCTGGCCGAAACCGGCGGCTTGATCTCATCCGCCGCTATCTGCACCACCTCCGGACAGCTATCACATCCCAGCGCCGCCGTGTCCGGGCCCGGGCGCGCGATCAGCAGGTAATCGGGCGCCGTCGGCGCCGTGCCCAGACCCAGCAGTACCGTGAGATCGAATACGGGCAGAATCTCGCCCCGGAAGTTCGTAATCCCCAGCAGGTGCGGCGGGGTGGAAGGAATGGGCACCACCGTCTGCCGCGTGATGACGCCCCGCACCTGGTGGGCAGCCAGCGCATAGGTCTCGCGCCCCAGGCGGAAGGTAACCAGCGTCAGCATCTCCGACTTGCGCTCCGCTGCGCGATGCTCGGCGCGCAGGCGTTCGGCCCGCTCGATCACCGCCTGGTTTGCCTGTTGTGCGGCCATTGCTGCACCTGCCCGGGAGGGGACAGTTCCTTCCCGCCCCAGCCCTGGGCGCTACCCTGGGCGACGGGGAACTGTCCCCTCGCGCCCGGAGCATGCGATGGTATATTCCACAACCTCTGGGGATTCCGCAGTCTCGCCGGGGCACAGGATGGGCGTTGCGGGCCGGCGGCGACGCGGCGCGGCTGAGGCGCGGACGAAGGGGGCTGCGTGCGGGTGCGAGCGTCGGTGGAGCCCGGCGCTGCCCGGTAAACCTCAGCGCACGATTGCGCCCTTGGGCGCGGGGCGCTCGGGGTCGGTCATCACCACCGAGAGGTCGCGCTCGTCGCCGCAGGCCAGGATCATGGCGTCGGAGCGCAGGCCGCGGATAACGGCGGGCTGGAGGTTGGTGATGGCAACCACGCGCTTGCCGACGAGCTGCTGTGGCTGGTAGCACAAGGCGATGCCGGCGACCGCGGTGCGCGCCTCGTCGCCGAAGTCGAGCGTGAGCTGGAGCAGCTTGTCCGCCCCCGGCACCTTGGCGGCGGCGATGACCTCGCCCACGCGAATCTGCAGCTTCTGGAAATCCTGGATGGTGATCATCGCGCCCCCGGTCGCCTTTTCTGTCTCTCGCCTGCTCGGCCCGCCAGATCGCGCTACCGGCAGGTGGAGCAATTCCGACTCGAGCAACTCGCACAGCCGCTGCCGGCGGCGGCGGCCGCGCTGCCGGCTCCATCCCCCGAACGCGCGCTGAACCTTGATGGCAGCCGACGCAGCCGCCGCTTGCCGCAGCGGGGGCAGGCGGCGCCTCTGCCACCGGAGCCCATGCGGCACAAGGCCTCGAATTCGTGGTCGCAGGCGGAGCATCTAAACTCGTATATCGGCACCTTTGGCTTCCTCGAACGTCGTGCGCGCGCGGTCATCACCCGGGCGCTTGTGCATGCTTCGACTATAGCACCGCCGCAGGTCGCTGTCAACGCGAGGGAATAGGAGGGTGTGACCTCGGAAAGCGGGTGCGCTTGTGCGCATGTGCGCCTTGTGGTAAACTCGATTGCCAGGCGGGGAGACGACCATGCCTCAACGCGTCGGTAGTACCAGGGCGAGGCGTACCCCTCAGGAGGGCGGGCCGAAGGCGCGGGTTGTCGGGCCTTTCTTGATCATCGCCGAGAAGGCCCTGATCGCGGCCGTTATCGCTTCCGCGGCTGCTCTCGCATACCTGATTTACGGTGTCGCAAGCCACCACATCACGGCGTTCCCGAAGATACCAAACTCCCAGCAATCATTGTCCTTCGCGGCGCAGGCCGCTCTCGCGCGGTGGGTGTCCACCGCAGCCAAGGTGCTGGCCTGGGGGGCGTTCTTCGCGGTCATGTTCGCCCTGGTGCGCTACCACGAGTCCTCGTCCGCGACCCTGGCGGCGGGCGCGGTCGGCGGGTGTCTCTATGTCGGCCTGCCCGCGCTGGTGGGGGCGGCGCTGCAGATGGACTACCGCTCCGCCAACCTCCTGACGGATACCATCGTCCTCGCCGCGCAGGCGTCGGGCAAACCCGTCTTGGCGGTGGCGGCCTCGTGGGGGGCGGTGCAGGTGTTCCTGGCGGCGACGCGCTGGCCGCAGCGCGCCCGCGTGCCCGGTGGATCGAGGGCGGTGACGGTGCGTCCGCGGTCGCTCATACCGGCATGCTGGGACCTGGTGCGCTGCCGCTCGGCGGGCAACGTCTGCCCTCGGCTTCGCGAGCGCCGATCGTGCTGGAAGGCGGGCTCGGGGTGCCTGTGCGATCTGTCGCTGGCGGAGAAGATGGCGCAGGGCGCTGAGGCGTGGGCGCACGAGGAGGCGCTTGCCGTGCGCCAGAGCGGCGCCCGCGGCCGCGCGCGGTGCCGCACTTGCCCCATCTACGAGGAACACCAGGAACGCAAGTTCCGCATCCTGCAGTGGCTGGCCTATCCCGCCACCGTGGGGGTCATGTTCGCGGCGCGGATTCCGCTGCACCAGGCGTACGTCCGCTCCCTCCAGTTCCTGCACCAGGCGGTGGCGACGCTGAAGTTCATGCCGGACGCCACCAATCCCGCCATGGACGCCGGCGGCGTGCAGTCCATGGTGCTGAGCACCAATGTCGAGTGGGTGTTCCTCGGCTGCCTGTGCCTGCTGGGGATCAGCTACGTCCTGCAAAGCGTCGAGCACGTAATCTTCAAATGGGGCTGGTAGCCGCCGCACCCCCATGCCCGGAGGCTGCGGGCGGCGCGAGCGAGGGCGCACCCCCTTGAGGTCGCGATCCCACGAGCTTCGTTTTCCTCCGCTCATGATCTACGGCCGCGGCGCGCTCGAGCGCGCGGGCGAGACCGCGCGCCAGCACGGCACGCGCGCGCTCGTCGTGTGTGGACGCACCGTCACCCGCGGCGCCGGCCTCGCCCAGCGCCTGGGCGATGTGCTCACCGCTGCCGGGGTTGAGGCGCTGGTTTTCGATGGGGTCGAGCCCGAGCCCTCCAGTGCGACCGTGGACGCTTGCGTCGAGGCGGTGCGCGCGGCGGGGGCGCAGGTGGTGATCGGCATCGGCGGCGGCAGCCCCCTCGACGTCGGCAAAGCGGCGGCGGGAATCATCACCCTGGGCGGCAAGACCGAGCGGTATCTGCCGCCCGAGAGCAAACCCATTGACCGCCCCGCGCTGCCGTTCATCGGCCTCCCCACCACCGCCGGCACCGCCGCCGAGATCACCCAGAACGCCGTCATCTATAGCCCCTCGCTTAACGCCAAGATCGGCCTGCGCAGCCCCTTCTGGGTGCCGGCGGCGGCGATCGTGGATCCCGCCTTGACCGACTCCATGCCGCCCGACTTGACCGCCCGCACCGGCGCCGACGCCCTCACCCACGCCCTCGAGGGTTACGTCTCGCGGCGCGCCACCCCGGTCACCGACGCGCTGGCGCTCAAGGCTATCGAGCTGGTGGGGGCGTGGTTGGAGCGGGCGGTGCGCGACGGCGGCGACCCCGAGGCGCGCGACGGCATGGCGTTGGCAAGCATGACCGCGGGCATGGCCTTCGCCAACACGGGGGTGGGGGCGGCGCATTCCATCGGGCATCCGCTGGGGGCGCTGCATCACCTCCCGCACGGCACGGCCTGCGCGCTGCTGCTGCCCTACGTCATGCAGTACAACCTGGAGGCGGCGGGGGAGAAGTTCGCCCAGGTCGCGCGCGCGCTGCGGCCGGGGCGGGAGCAGCCGACGCCGGCCGACGGCGTACGCGCGGTGCGGGAACTGCTGCGGGGGATCGGCCTGCTCCTGACCCTGGCTCAGGTGGGAGTGAAGCGCGAGGACCTGCCGGCGATGTTGCCGGGGACGATGCTGTCCGGCAGTCTCAAGACCAACCCGCGCGCGGTGACGGAGCAGGACGCCTTGCAGTTGCTCGAACGGGCGTGGGAGGGCGGGGAATAGCTCAATCGGGCCTCGCCTCCAAGGAGCAAGCCATTGAGAGCAAAGGCTTTACTTTGGGCCGCAGTTGGCGCAATCATCCTGGCGGCGCTTGCGCCCGCGACGGCGGCGCCGCGCTTCACCGTCACCGACCTCGGGGTTCTCGGGGGGCGGGGAAGCGACGCCTCGGCCATCAATGCCCGGGGCGTGGTCGTGGGCTCGAGTACCACCGGCGAGCCCGGCAGCTTCGCTGAGCTAATGCGGCATGCGTTCCTCTGGCGCAGCGGAAAGATGACGGATCTCGGCACCCTTGGTGGCGAGTTCAGCGGGGCGCTGGGCATTAACGACAAGAAGCAAGTGGTCGGCTCCTCGCACGTCGCCGGGGGCCGCGGCCACGCGTTTCTGTGGAGAGCCGGGAAGATGACGCGCCTAAGCGGGATCCCGAAGGAGGCCGTGCACAGCCGCGCCTGTGGCATCAACGATCGGGGGCAGGTGGCGGGCGATTATTGGGTTCACGAGAAGCGAGGGGGGCAAGGCTATGCGTTCCTTTGGCGGAATGGCAAGCTGACGCGCTTGGGCAAGGGCAGTGCGAACGGGATCAACAACAAGGGCCAGGTGATCGGCCGCCGCGCGGGTTTCGCGCGGCTGTGGACAAACGGAAAGGCAGTTGATCTCGGCGTCCCTCCCGGCGGCGGGTGGATCTGGAGCGAGCCGAGCGCGATTAACGAGGATGGAATGGTGGTGGGCACGGCGGCGCGCAAGACCCGCGCCCCCCATTTCATCTCCCATCCGGTTGTGTGGCGCAGCGGAAAGGTCACGGTTTTGCCGACGGCTGAAGGGCTCGGGGGCGGGGCGCGGGGTGTCAACAACCGAGGTCGGGTGGTCGGCACCTTTGAGGTTGCGGGCGACGGGTCACATGCCTTTCTCTTTCAGGACGGCGTCATGCACGATCTTAATCAGTGCATACCGGGAGACTCGGGCTGGGTGCTGATTTCCGCGAATGCGATCAACGATCGTGGGGAAGTCATCGGCACCGGCGAACATAATGGCCACCGGCGGGCGTTCCGGCTCACTCCGGCGGAGTGAGGGTCGTCGGAGGAACCCCAATCGGGCGCGCGGATCGCCTTCCTCATGATGCCCCGGCGATGGTTTCTACCCCGCCCATGTACGGGAGAAGCACTTCGGGAATGCGAACGCTGCCATCCGCCTGCTGGTAGTTCTCGATAACCGCGATCAGGGTGCGCGGCAGGGCGACGCCGGAGCCGTTGAGGGTGTGCACGAAGCGCGGGCGCGCGCCTTGTTCGGGCCGATAGCGGATGTTCATGCGGCGCGCCTGGAAGTCCCCGAAGTTGCTGCAGGAAGAAACCTCCAGCCATTCCTGTACCCCCGGCGCCCAGACCTCGAGGTCATACTTGATGGCCGCGCTGAAGCTGAGGTCGGCGGTGCACATCTGGTTGACGCGGTAGGGCAGCTCCAGGCGGCGCAGGATGTCCTCGGCGTCAGCGATCAGCTTGTGCAACTCCTCGTCCGAGGTCTCGGGGGCGACGTGCTTGACCAGCTCGACCTTGTCGAACTGGTGGCCGCGCTTGATTCCCCGCGTGTCGCGGCCGGCGGCCATTTGCTCGCGGCGGAAGCAGGCGGTGTAGGCGACGTGGCGCAGCGGTAGCTGGTGGGCCTCCAGGATCTCGTCGCGGAAGAGGTTGGTCACCGGCACCTCGGCGGTGGGGATGAACCACATGTCGTCCTGGTCGTCGTGGTAGAGGTTGTCGGCGAATTTCGGCAGGTTGCCGGTGCCCACCATGCACTCGCGCTTGACCATGTAGGGGGGATAGACCTCGGTGTAGCCGTGGTCGCGCGTATGCACGTCGAGCATGAAGGTGATGAGGGCGCGCTGCAGCCGCGCTCCCGCCCCGCGCAGGACGTAGAAGCGGGTGCCGGACACCTTGACCCCGCGCTCAAAGTCAATGACGCCTAGCGCCTCTCCCAGCTCCCAGTGCGGTCTGGGCTCGAAGCCGAGCGCGCGCGGCTCGCCCCAGGTGCGGACGACGACGTTGTCCTGCTCACTGTCGCCGACGGGGACGTCGGGGTGAGGCATGTTGGGCACCAGCAGCAGGAGCTCGTTGAGGCGCGCCTCGACCTCGCGCACCTCGGCGTCGAGCTCGGAGATGTGATCGCTGAACTCGCGGCTGGCGGCGATAATGCGCGGGCGCTCACCCGCCTCCGCGCGCGCGACGCGCTGGGAGCGCTCATTGAGCTGCTGCTTGAGCCCCTCGACTTCGGTCAGCAGGGCGCGGCGGCGCTCGTCGGCGTGCAGGATGTCATCTATAGGCGCTTCTTCGTGGAGATTGCGCAGCGCCGCGCGCACGTCGTCGGGGTGTTCGCGGATGAACTTGAGATCGAGCATCAGGGTTCCTCGGGCCGTCAGGATTGGTGGGCGGATGGCCGCAAGGATGATAGCGGGGCGAGCGCGGTGATGTCAAATGCGGCGGCGCGCGGGTCAGATACCCTTGATGAGCAGGAACAGGAACGTCGCGTAAAGGGCCCCGCCTGCCAGCAGCACCGCCGGGTGGAGGCGGATGAGCGGGCGGTCGTCGCCGGCGGCGGTCATCTCGCGCGGGGCGAGCCGCGTCGCCGCCAGCAGCCACAGCCCGCCGGCCAGGGCGAGGGCAACCGAGTAGAGCGCGCGCTGCGGCTCGCCCGCGGCCGCCGCCAGGCGCCAGGAGGTGAAGGCCAGCCCCAGGCTGACGGGAAAGGAGCTCTGGAAGACCATGGCGCCGGTGATGTTGCCGACGGCGTAGGTGTCTTTGCCCTGGCGCATCCAGACGATGCTGTTGAACTTCTCCGGCAGCTCGGTGGCGACGGGGGCGATGACCAGCGCCACCAGCAGGGGAGCGACGCCGAGGGCGCGCGCCGTCTCCTCGGCCGCGCCGACGAAGATGTAGGCGCCGCCGACGATGCCCGCCAGCGCTACCAGCACCTGCCCCAGGATGACCCGGAGGCGCGGGGCGCCGTTGCCCACGCTCTCCAGCCACTCGCCGCAGTGCACCGCGTCCTCGCCGGGGCGCCGGCGCCACCACCACCAGCGCGCCAGCAGCCGTTGGAAGCGGAGCGCTCCGACCTCGCCGTCGGCCACGCTCGGGTCGGCGAAGGTGCGGCGCAGGTAGAGCGCATATGCCGCCAGCAGCCCCAGGCAAACCATGAGGTGAAAAAACCGCCCCGGGGCGAACGACGTCGCGACCGCCGCCGCGTACATGACCAGAAAGAACCCCAGGTCGCGCGTCACCACCGCCCGGTTGAGGATGACGGTCGCGCCCGCCGGGCGCCGGCGGGCGAAGACGATCGCCGCCAGGCCGGTGATGAACATGGCAAGGGTGGCGAGCATGAAGGGGGCGCCGAGGATGGCGCCGAGGCCGATTTGGCGGCCGGTCTCGCCGCCGGCGATGAGGATGGCGACGAAGGGGATGAGGGTCTCGGGCAGGGCGGTGCCGACGGCGGCGAGGACGCTGCCGACCGCGCCCTCGGCCAGGCTCAGGCGGCGCCCCAGCCACTCGACGCCGTTGGTGAAGAGTTCGGCGGAGGCGAGAATGACCGCGAGGCTGACGAGCAACTTGAAGACGGTATCCGCGTGCAGGTGTTCCATCTACGGTGGGGCGCTATCCCTTCATCACCGCCAGGGGGCGCATGCGCGCCACGCGGCGGGAGATGCCTGCGCACTCGCAGGCGGCGGCGACCACGTCCACGTCCTTGTAGGCGCCCGGCATCTCCTCCGCCACCACCCCGCGGCTCGCCGCGCGCACCAGGATTCCCTGCTCCGCCAGCTCGCGCACGATGTCGCGCCCGCGGGCGGTGCGCACCGCCTGGTGGCGGCTCATCAGCCGCCCCGCGCCGTGGCAGGTCGAGCCGAAGGTAGCGGTCATCGCCTCGGGAGTGCCCACCAGCAGGTAGGAGTGCGACCCCATGTCGCCGGGGACGATCACCGGCTGGCCCACCGCGGCGTAGTCGGCCGGGAGGTCGGGGTGCCCGGCGGGAAAGGCCCGGGTCGCGCCCTTGCGATGGACGCACAGGCGGCGGGGCTTGCCCGCGACCTGGTGCTGTTCGAGCTTGGCGATATTGTGGGCGACGTCGTACACCACCTGCAGCCCCAAGGCCGCGGGGGCGGCGCCGACCGCGCGGGCGAAGGCCTGGCGCACCCAGTGGGTGATGCAGGTGCGGTTGGCCCAGGCGTAGTTGGCGGCGCACGCCATCGCCGCCAGGTAGTCACGTCCCTCGGGCGAATTGACGGGGGCGCAGGCGAGCTGGGGATCGGGAAGCTCGAGGCGGTACTTTTGCATCGCGCGCTGCATCAGCGCCAGCGCGTCGTCGCACACCTGGTAGCCGAGGCCGCGCGAGCCGGTGTGCACCATGATCGTGACCTGGCCCACCTCCTCGATGCCGAAGGCGCGGGCGACGGCGGGATCGTAGATATCGCACACCTCCTGCAGCTCCAGGAAGTGGTTGCCGGCGCCCAGGGTGCCGAGCTGCGGCCGCCCGCGCTTGCGCGCGCGCTCGCTGAGCAGGCCCGGGTCGGCGCCCTGGAGGCAGCCGCCGTCTTCGATGTGCTGAAGGTCCTCGGGGTCGCCGTAGCCGGCCTTCACCGCCCAGCGCGCCCCCTGCTGCAACACCTGCCGCAGCTCCGCCTCGCTCACCCGCACCCGCCCCTCCGAGCCCACCCCCGAGGGCACGTCGCGGAAGACCTGGTTGATGATCGCCTCCAGCTTGGGGGCGACGGCGGCGCGCCGCAGGTCGGTGCGCAGCAGGCATACCCCGCAGTTGATGTCGTAGCCGACGCCGCCGGGGGAAACCACTCCCTGCTCGACATCGGTCGCCGCCACGCCGCCGATGGGGAAGCCGTAGCCGTAGTGGATGTCGGGCAGGGCGATGGCGTCGCCGACGATGCCCGGCAGGCAGGCCACGTTGGCCACCTGCTCGGGCGACTGGTCGGACCTGATGTCGGGCAGCATCGGCGCGGAGGCGAAGACGACGCCATCGGTGCGCATCTGCGCTTTGTAGCTGCGGGGGATCCGATAGCGGCAAGGGCCCGCCTCCTGCAGCGGCCCCTCCCATTGCTTGCCCACGGGCGTTCCTTTCGCGCTCCCGCCTACTTGCGTAGGGGCAGGATCTGGAAGCTCTCGCGCGCTCGCCCGAATAGTTCCTCGAACGCTTTGCGCTGAGCCGGGGCGCAGACGGTCTCAACCTCGTAAGCCAGCTTCTCGCGCGGCAGCGGGATCACGCGCGCCACCTGGTACGACTCATTCTCCACCGACAGCACGTACTCCGGCCGCCCCGACGAGCCTTTCGGCACCTTGCGCAGCTTAACGTCCAAGAACTGCGGCGTCAGTTCGTCGTACATCCCGTTCACGAACGCCTGCACGCTCTCTCCGGCGCGCATCCGGTGGCAGCGCACGAAGATCATCCCCGGAGATCGCTGCTTGGGATCCTTGGGATCGAAACGGATGTTCTCGTAAAAGAAGCTGACCGGAACTATGTCCCGATCGGTCTGCGGCAGCTCCCAGCGCGCGAACCCGGCCGGGTATTCTATGCGGTAGCTGTGAGTCGAGAAAGCGACCGGCCCGCCGCGGTACGTGCTGTAGTCCCGGTTACATCCTGCCAGCAAACTTGCCGCCGCCAACACGACCAGGCTGCCCGCGACCACCGCCGCGCGCGCTCCCCGGATCTCCATGCGTCTAGGTCTCCTTCATGACCGCGACCGGCCGACTCGCCCGCCCCCAGCGGAGTGTAGCACGTCAGCCCTTCGCCGCGCAACCGCGACAGCACCTGCCGCGGCCCGCGAACTCGCGCCCGCAGCGCGCGCAGACGCGCCCGCGTTGGGCCTCACGCACTCGCCGCACGCGCATCAGCCCCGCCAGCGCGCGCCCCACCTGGGCCCGCAACTGGGGGTCTTCGATGTGCGCGCTCAACTCGCGCACACGCGCCTGCTGCTCGGGCGTCAGCGGCGGCGCCGCGGGCGGCACCGCGGCGCCTCGACTTGCCGGCGGCGGCCGCTGCGCGCGGTCGCCAACCCGCACCTTGATCTCGCGCAGCACGCTCTCGCCCGCGCGCTGGTTGAAGGCTTCGACGATCTGCGTGCTCATGAGCTGCAACGTTTGCGCCCACGCATGATTGACGGCGCCCACCGTCAGCACGCCGTCGCGCACCAGCAGCGGCCAGCAGTTGCGCGCGATATCGGCCCCCACCACCTCGGGCCACAATTGGATGGCGGCGCGCTGGCGCAGGCGCCGCTCGAGATGGTGCCGGCGCATCAACCCGCGCAGGATTTCGCCCAGGCGCCCGTCTTCCATGGTCTTCCAGCCCCTATCGCCGCAGGGCGACCTGCGCGCCCGCTAGGCGGCGACGACCCTCCCGTCCCCGACTCTCAACCTTCTGGCCGTCGCCCGCACCCCTGCCGGGATGGAGTCTACGTCGGTGGTGGTGACAATGGTTTGCCCCGCGCCCCCCAGCGCCTCGAACAGCCCCGCTCGGCGCTCCGCGTCGAGCTCGGACAAGACGTCGTCGAGCAGCAGCAGGGGCGGTTCGCCAACGCCCTCGGCTACCACCCGCACCAGCCCCAGCCGCAGCGCGATGGCGGCCGTGCGCTGCTCCCCCTGGGACCCGAAGCGATGGAGGTCCACGCCGCCGGCGATGATCTCGAAGTCATCGCGCTGCGGCCCGCACAGGGTCATGCCGCGTTCGATCTCCTCGGCGCGCCCCTGGGCCAGCGCACGCGCCAGTCGCTCGGCGATGTGGCGACGCAGCTCCGGCGTCTCCGCCGCGGTCGCGATTCGCGCCCACGCGCCGTCCTCCCCCAGCGCCGGGAGATAGCGCAGCTCGAGCGTCGCGTCACTCCCCGCCAGCCGGCGGTGGGCGGCCGCCGCGGGCGCGCTCACCGCGCGCAGGAATGCCGCGCGCTTCTCCACCACCACCGCGCCGGTGTGGGTGAGCTGTTGGTCCCAGGTCTCGAGCTCGCCACGCGCCCGCGCGCGGTCGCGGATGTCTTTGAGCAGGCGATTGCGCTGGTCCACGACTCGGCGATAGCGGGTGAGGTTCCAGTAGTACGACTTGCTGAGGGCGCCGAGCTCGGTATCGAGGAAGCGCCGTCGCGCGAAGGGGTCGCGCTTGACCACATCGAGGTCATCAACCGCAAACAGGACCAGGCCCACCAGCCCCACCAGGTCGCCTGCCCGCCGCGGCGAGCCGTTGATCTTCACCTGGCGGCGCGCCTGGGAAGCGAGGATCGCCTCCATCTCCAGCGTGCCGCGCGCCGCGGTGGCGACGCGCGCCGCCACGCGCGCCTGCTCCTGCCCCCAGCGAATCATCTCCACGTCCGCCGCCGCGCGCGGTGAGCGGCCCGCGCAAGCGAGCGCGATCGCCTCCAGCAAGTTGGACTTGCCCTGGGCGTTGGCCCCGATCACCAGCACCCAGGGGTCGTCGAGGAGCAGCTCCAATTCGCGGTAGTTGCGGAAATCGCGCAGCTGCAGTCGCTCAAGCTTCATCGCCTACGCACCCGCTGCGCCGCTGGCTGGCACGAACCGGACGGGGTGCCGCTGGCGGTGGCGCCTGCCTGCAAGCTGTCGCCGGTCACGCTATCTGCAGGGGCATGGCCACGTAGAGGTAGGTCGCGTTACCCACCGCCCGCATGACGCCCTGGCCGAGGGGGCCGCTGAGGCTGATCTCCACCTGCTCCCCGGGCATGGCCTCGAGCGCGTCTATGAGGTACTGGGCGCTGAAAGCGATCTCCATCTGGTCGCCCTCCAGCTCGATGGGCACCTCCTCGCGCGCGCGGCCGACGTCCGGGCTCTCGGCCTCGATCATCATCGCGCCCGGCTGCACGCGCAGGATCACCTTGTCCGCCTCGGCGCGGGCGACGATGTCGGCGCGGCGCAGGGCCGCGAGCAACGCCAGGCGCTCCGCGCGCACCGTGTGTTCGGCGTCGATTGCGATCACTCGCTCGTAGTTGGGGAACTGCCCCTCGATGATGCGCGAGGTGATCGCGACGTGGTCGAGCTCGAACAGCGCGTGGTTCTCTCCGAGATGCACGCGCGCCGTCGGCTCCGCTTCCGCGGACAGCGAGCGCATCACCTCGCGCAGGGCTCGCACCGGCACCACCGTTTGTGTTTCCTGCGCCGGCCCGCCCGCGACCGCCACCGCGTCGAGCGCCAGGCGATGCATGTTGGTGGCTACCACCGTCAGCTTCTCGCCGTTCCACACCAACAGCATCCCCGTGAGAATGGCGCGTGTTTCGTCGGCCGAGGCGGCGAACTCCGTGCCCCGCAGCAGGGAGCGCAGAGCCGCCTGCGGCAGCGTCAGCGCGACGCCTCCGATGGGCGCGGCCGCTGCCGGGAACTCCTCCGCCGCCAGACCCTGAATGGCGTACTCAGACTTACCCGACGTCACCGTGACGGCGTTCCCGTCCTCGCTCGCAAGGCTGACCTCGCCCCCGGGCAGGCTCGCCACCACCTCGTTGAGGATCTTAGCCGGCACCGTGATCGCGCCGTCCTCGGCGTGGTCCACGGGGACGCTGCAATCCACCCACATCTCAAGATCGCTGGTCAGCAGGCGCAGACGTTCGCCTTTGACCTCCAGCAGCACGTTGCTCAGTATCGGCAGCGTGCTTCTGCCGGTGACCACGCGCGAAGCTAATTGCAGTGCATCAGACAGCAATCCGCGGCGACTGGTAAATCTCAACAAAGTCCTCCTGCGCCCGAGCAGTCAGCCTTCCCGCCGAGTTGTACCCACCGTTCCATAGTCGTTGGTAAGAAATATAATTCCGTAATAATAATAATAATCCTGTGAAAGCCGTGGACAAGCGCAGTTCCACGCTCACCCGCGGCCAAGCAGGCGGTGGGTAACCTGTGTATCAAGCAAGCGGTTAGGTGTTGGTTATCCCCAACGGCAACCGCTGTCGCGTGATGCGGCGACCGTCCACAGCGGTACCCACAGCATATTGCACAAGTTGATCGTGTTGCCGCGGGCGCGCCGCGCCCGACGGCAAACTCACGGCGCCTACCGCGGCGTCAGCGTGTTGGTCAATTCGCCAATCAGGGCGCGCAACTGCTCGTCGTGCTGGAGGCGCTCACGCACCTTGTTGCAGGCGTGAATGACGGTGGAGTGATCCCTGCCGCCGAAGCGCTTGGCGATCTCGGGGAAGGAGGCCTTGAGCAACTCGCGCGCGAGATACATGGCGACCTGGCGCGGGAACACGATCTCGCGCGTGCGCTTATGAGCGGTGAGATCAGCAAGGGTAAGGTGGAAGTGCTGGGCGACGACTTCCTGCACCAGGTTGATGCTGACCGGGCGCAGGTAATCGCCCACCGAGTGATCCTTGAGTTGCTCCATGGCGAGGTGCAGGCCCAGCGGTTGCCCGGCGAACGAGGAGGCGGCGATGACCTTGGTCAGGGCGCCCTCGAGAATGCGGATGTTGGATTGCACCATGTTGGCGATGTAGCGGATGACGTCATCGGGCACATCGCAGCCGTCGAGCGCCGCCTTGCGCTGCAGGATCGCGATGCGCGTCTCCAGGTCCGGCGGTTTGATGTCGGCGATCAGGCCCCACTCGAAGCGCGAGCGCAGCCGGGCGTCCATGATCTGCAGTTCCTTGGGCGGGCGGTCGGAGGTGATGACCACCTGGCGCCCGGTCTCGTAGAGAGCGTTGAAGGTCTGGAAGAACTCCGCCTCCGTGCGCTCCTTGGTGGCGATGAACTGGATGTCATCCACCAGCCACAGGTCAACGTTGCGATAACGGCTGCGGAAGGCGCCGAAGCGGTCCTCGCGGATAGAGGTGACGACGTGATAGGTGAAGGTGTCGCCGGTGACGTAGGCGACCTTGAGCTCGGGGCGGCTGGCCACAACGTGATGGCCGATGGCGTGCATGAGATGGGTCTTGCCGAGGCCGACGCCTCCGTAGATGAACAGCGGATTGTAGGTCTTGGCCGGAGCCTTGGCAACAGCGAGCGCGGCCGCCTGCGCGAACTGGTTGCTCTTGCCGACGACGAAGTTGTCGAAGGTGTAGCGCGGGATCAGCGGCGTCGGCGCGAACTCATCGCGACGCCGCGCGGCGGCCGGCGCCGGCGGCGGTGCCGCCACCTCGTCGGCAAGCCCCAGGTCGAGCTGCTGCAGCACGAACTCCAGGCGCACCGGTCGCCCCAGGATGCGCTGGGCCTCCGCGCGCATGTGATGAGCGGCCTTGCGCTCCAGCCAATCGCGGGCGAAAGCGCTCGGCACACCGACCCGCAGGCAGTCGGCGTCGAGTGAGAGGGGATTGATATTCTTGAGCCAACGATTGAGCGCGGCGGGCGACAGCGCGCGCTCCAGGCTCGCGACCAGATCTTGCCACAGTTCAGACAGCACGTCAGCCGAGCGGCCCATGATCAGGCATACCCTCCTCAGGAAGTGGTGATCCCGACGGGGTGTCAGCGGCCAGCGGACGCGAGGGCGCACGTCGAAAACCGCGGTAACATGGGACAGGCCGAAGGTGCTCGGCTTGCGGCGGCGGGCTCTGGTGCAGTTGATGCTGTATGAAGGCGACGAACGTGGCGGCGATAAGTGCGGTGACTATGCCCTTCGGCCTGCCCCAGAAGCCTCCACCGAGTGGCGGCGGACTCTCTGGGCGACCTCCACCCGCAAGCCGGACCGGGCGCATCTCGCTGACCCCGCTCTTGGGTGGGGCGCCTCCAGGATGATTGCATACCCGCGTGCGGCGGTCGTGACCTCGACCGGGCGCACGCATCAGCGCCGCTCAGTCCAGTGTCCGTGATCCCCGTGGGATTGCTATGCGACTTTTGTGCTCAAGCAGGATTGGATGTTGCGAAACACCTCCTTGCAGCGCGCTCTTCCGAACCGGATTCAGAGGTTATGCACAGACGTTTCCACACTTGTGGATATCTTGAGAAGGGATCCCCGTCGGCGCTGCCAGCGATCACCCCCAAAGCCGCATGTCAGTGCAACTCGAATAGTATGGGCGCTGCTCCGCCTTCGCCACCCGGTCGTCAGCGCCGCCCCGTCGCCGACACACCCCCGTCGGGCCCCGCCAACTCCGGCCTCACGGCACGCCACTGGCCGGGCGCATCAGAAACCGTCCGCCCCCGCGCCGGTTGGCGATACAGCCAAGAGGTCCTGCGTCACGACTTTTCGCCACCGGCTCGCCAGACCCCTGCCGCCTTCGCGACCGACCGCAACAATCTTCGCCGCGGGAAGCGCGAGGTCGCTTGCTCCCAACGCCTTAACTGCTTTCGCAGGAGCGGACCCAAATCCCTCTTGATGATGCGGAAAATTTTGGCCGAGCAAGCACCGGCAAGCGCGCGCAGGATTGACCCGTCGCCGAGCCGCGGATATAATCACCGCGACCGTCATCGCCGCGCGCTTCGCGCCGCGATGACGGAACGCGCCTGGCATGAATGATACCTCCGCGATCCCCGGCGCACCGGCACTTCGTAGTCGCGCCATCGCGGTCGCAGCGGCGACGGCCGTGGCGTTCGGGGGCCTCATCGCGTCCACCGCTGCGACCTCCCATCCGTTCCCCGCGTCGGTCCCATTCGGCATCGTCGGTAGGGCCGTGCTCTACCTGGCTGCGGCCGCCGCCGCAACCGCCGCGTGCGCGGCCGCGCTGCACGCCGCGGGGAGATCGTGGGCGTCGGCAATCGCCGCGGACGCCCTGACCTATGCCCCCTTCGCCCTGCTCTGGGCGGCGGTGTGGCTGCCGATCCCGCGGCACCTCGCAGGGTCGCTGTTGTGGATCGCCGCGGCGGCGGTCGCCGCGGCCAAGCTGGCGCTAGTCGCGGGGATGGCCGGCGGGCGCGTGCGCCGGATCGGCGCCGGGGCGACGGCGCGGAGCGTGGTCGCCTTCGCGTTGTGGGTGTCGGCTGCCGCGCGCTTGCTGGCGCCGTTCGCGCTGATCGCGGTCGCGACGCGGTGGCAAGCGCTGCACCTGCGCGACGGCATGACCGCGCCGGAGCAGGGCCTGCTGGCGCATGCGGCCCAAGCGCTGCTGGCGGGGAAGATCCCGTACCGCGACCTGGGCAGCGTGTTTGCGCCGGGGGCGCCCTACCTGCACGCCGGCGCGCTCGCCGCCTTCGGCAAGACGCTGGCGGCCGGCAAGATTGCGCTCGCGGTGGGGCCGGTGCTGCTGCCGCTGGCGGTGTACGGGGTTTCGCGGGTGATGCTGCCGGCGGGCCTGGCGTTCGCGGCGGCGCTGCTGGCGGCGCTCGCGGGTGAAGGCAATCCGTCCGTGTTCCTGGGGCTGAGCGCGATCGCGATGGGGTTCGCGCGCAGCGGCCGCCGCCGCGCCAACTGGTTCGCGGTGGGCTTGCTGATAGGGTTTGCCTTGGCGTTCGATATGGCGTTGGGCGTGTCGGCGGCGGCGGCGCTGGCGCTGATGCTTTGGCTTCGGCAGCGCACCTTCGTCATGCGACGGGTGGGCGCGCAGGGAGTGGATCTCGCGCTCGGCCTATGGGCGCTGACGCCGCTCGTGGTGGGCGTCGTGGTTGTCTGGGCGCCGCTGTTGGTCTATTTCGCGTCGCGGGGCGCCTTGACGGCCCTGGGCGCGGACCTGGCGGCGGGAGCCGGCGGCGCCGTATTCGCCCTCCTGCGGCCGGCGACCGACCCGGTGCAGGCAAGGCTCCAGGCGGCGATCTACGCAGCCGGCCTGGCGCTGCTGGTGTGGCGCCTGGTCCATCGCCGGGTGGGAGAAGCGGAGTTCGCGGCGTTGACCGTGATCGCGTTCGGGGCGGTCATGTGGAGCTGGTCGCGACGCACCGCCGACGCCTATCACCTCGCTCAGTCCCTACCGATGGCGATGATAACGGCAACGCTCGTGTTCGGGTGGTCGGCCAAGGCGCTGGCGCAGTCGCTGGTGGGCTGGCCGCCGTGGGATCATCTGCGGGCGGTGCGCGCGTGGGTCGCCGCTCTGGTGCTGACGGGCGTGGCGGCATCTTCCCTGGGATGGGGGCGAGCGGCGGCGCTGGGTTTGGCCGAGGTGGTGGGCGCGCGGCCGACCACGGCGGCAGCCGCCTGGGCGCCTCTCGACCTGCCGGCCGCGGGGGGCGTCTGGGTCCCGCCGGATGAGGCGCGAGACTTGCGGGCCGTCGCCGACTTCCTGCAGAAACGGAGCGCGCCGGAGGAACCGGTCTTCTGCGCGCCCGGGCGGCCGGACCTCTACTTCCTCGCGGACCGGCCCAACGCGACTCGCCTGGACTATGTGTACCAGGGGCAGGCCGGGGCAGGCGACATGGCGCAAGCGGTGGTGGACCTGGAGACCGACCGGACACGACTGGTCGTGCTGGCGCCCCCGGCGGCGCGCTGGCAGCAGGGGTTGGCGCTCGATCCGCTGATCGGCGCGTACCTGACGCGGCGCTACCAGGCGGTGGCGCGGTTCGGCGAGTACGTGGTGCTCCTGCGCAAGGGGGAGACCCTGGCGCCGCGCCCGCCGACGCCCTCGCCGATGCCGCCCGCCGGCCCCGCCCCCCCGCCCTCCATGTTCGGACCCCGGGAGGACCAAGCGGGGGAGAATCCTTAGTCAAACAGTCCGCCCCGGCCAGAGTCGGAGCCGCCCGGGTGTGGCCGATTTTCGTTGGTGGAGTTGACCGGAGAG
>DATLAK010000113.1 GCA_035527535.1 Armatimonadota bacterium | reverse complement strand
ACGAGGGGCTGTGACATGGGCTATGACCTCGTCGGCTGGGATGTTCGAATAAACAACCCTTGGCCGCGCGAGGGCATAGACCTCTCACGTTCTGCCCCTTCACTTTCTGCCTACAAAAATGGCTGAACTATAGACTAGCATGCCCTCCTTGATTAGTGCCCACACGCCGTGCAGCAAGCCCACCGTCGCCGGCGCGGCATGAGCGATGCCATGGGCGATCGCGGGCACCAGGCTTGGCGGCGCCATCGCCTGCCCCTGCAGCGCGCTGACGAGGCCGGCAGCAGGCGGGGCCGTTTCGCCGGCGACGATGACCAATCCCGCGGCTTCGCGCGGAAGCTCGCGCCGTAAAGCGGCAAGCGCCAGTCGTAGTCGCGTCCCTACCGTGCCCACCGGCACCCGGGTCACGCGTGCGATCTCACGGTAGCTCAGCCCCTGGTCGTAGAAGAGCGACACCGCCTCGCGCTGTTCGCCACACAGGCGCTGAACGGCGGCAACTATCTGCTCGTGCTCCACCCGCAGCATCGCCTGCTCGGCGACGGAGGCTTGGGCAGCCGGCTGGCGCTCATCGAGCGGCTGCTCCAGAGGGCGCGCCTGGCGCAGGCGATCCCGCCACAGGTTGGTGGCGATCACGAACAGAAACGGCGCAACCGGCCGCGCGGGATCGAACCGGCGCAGGGCGCGGTAGAAGCGGATGAAGGCCTCCTGGCAGAGGTCCTCCGCTTCCTCGGTCCGTCCGGTCAGCCGCAGGAGATGGCGGAACAGCCCGTCCTGGTAGCGGCGGACGACCTCATCGAAGGCCGCGCCGTCGCCGTTGAGTGTGCGCTTGAGCAGTTGCCGGTCTTCACTCATCTGCCCGCACCGTCAATAACACTATGGAGTACGGATTTCCGCAGGCTCTTGTTCTCCGCTGGCGACCGAAAGGTGCGTAACCGCCGAGCTGCTCGCGAGGCAAACACGCTTGATACATTGGCTTGGTGGCGCTTTCGGTTTCTTGTAGTAGGCTGCTAGTACACCGCATTGGCTGGCGTCGGCGGCGATCCCGACCGCAGGTCGGGCGACGTTCTTGGCGTGATGCGAACTATCGTACCACCGACCGCGCTGGTCATCGCGGTCTTCTTTTCCATCGGCGGTTGTTTTCCCACCTGTCGAATCAACGCTGACTAGATTATCCGCGCCAGCTGGGCGCGGCTGTCCGGGTCGAGGGCGGCGACGTCGGGTATGTCGTAGCGGTTGCCCTCGGCGTCGGTGAGCAGGACGCGCGCCTCGCCCAGGTAGATGACGTTGTCGTGCACATCGCGCAGGGTCACCTCGCGCACCCCGCGGTCGGTCTCGAATACGCACTGGACAAGCCCCCAGAAGTTGCGCACCGACAGGATGCGCCGCACCGTTGGGTAGAGGTAGCGCCGGTCGAGTTCGATTCCCACCAGCTCGCGTGACTCGGGGGCGAGTGAGCGCCAGCGCCGCAGCAGCCCCGCCTCCTTGCCGTTGGGGTCGGCCTCGCGGATGGAGATGTAGCGGTCGGGGTCTGTCAGCGGCTGAACGCGCAGGAAGCGCGGCGCGAGGATGCTGAGCTCGTCGGCGATGGTGGCCCGCAGTCGCCCGTCCTCGCTGCGAAAGACGCGCACCTGTTCCGGGTCGAGGTAGCGCAGCGTCGGCGGCTCGCCAGGCTGCACAGATGGCACCGGCTGTTGGTTATCCATAGCTATCTGCTCACGGCCTTGATCATCGAAGTCTTGCGATGGATGTCCAGCAGGCGATAGTAAACGCCCTTCTTCTCCTCCAACTCGTCGTGGGTGCCGAACTCGGCGAGCTTGCCCTCCTCCAGCACCAGCAGGTTGTGGGCATTGCGCAGGGTGGACAGGCGATGCGCGATGGCAAACGTCGTGCGCCCCTCGATCAGGCGCGCGACCGCCTGTTGGATCTGGTCCTCGGTTTCGAGGTCCACGTTGGCGGTGGCCTCGTCGAGGATGAGGACCGCGGGGTCGTGCAGAATCGCGCGCGCGATGCAGAGGCGCTGCTTCTCACCCGCCGACAGCTTGCCGCCGCGCTCGCCGACCTGCTCGTCATAGCCGTCGGGCTTGTTGACGATGAAGTCGTGGGCGTTGGCGACCTTGGCCGCGGCCATGATTTCCTCGCGCGTGGCGTCGGGTCGGCCGTAGGCGATGTTCTCGGCGATGGTGCCGTTGAACAGGAACGGCTCCTGCAGCACCACGCCCAGGCGCGCGCGGTAGAATGATAGGTCGAGGTCGCGCAAGCTGACGCCGTCAATCAAGACCTCCCCCTCGTCCGCGTCGTAGAAGCGGCACAGCAGATTGATGATGGTGCTCTTGCCCGCGCCGCTCTTGCCCACCAGACCCAGCATCTGCCCCGGCGCGACCTTGAACGAGAGGCCCTTGAGCACCGGCTGGTGCTTTTCGTAGCCGAAGACAACGTTGCGGAACTCAACCTCGCCGCGAATGGTCTCGGGCACGACATGGCCGCGGGCTTTTTCGCTGTCGGCCTCGGCATCGAGCACCTCGAAGATGCGCTCGGCGGCGGTGAGCGCGCGCGACATCCACTGTGCGCTTTGAGTGAGGCCGTTCAAGGGGCCGTAGAGCATGGCGAGATAGGCCAGGAAAGCCATCAGGTCGCCCACCGTGGGGCCGCGACTGCCGACAATCATCAGCCCGCCGAAGTACCACACCAGCCACGACCCGCTGGCAATCAGCATCCCCACCAAGGGCATGAGCGTCGCCCACGTCTGCTCGGCATAGACGGACGCGCCGAGCAAGTCGGCGTTGCGCAGCCGAAAGCGCTCGATCTCCGCCGGCTGCTGGGCGAAGGCACGAACGATCTTGATGCGCGAGAACGCGTCGTTGATCAGCGTGTGGAAGCGGCCCCAGCGATACCAGAAGCTGTGGAACGCCCGGTGCATGCGGCGCCACAGGGCGCGCGAGAGCAGGCTCACCAACGGCGCCGGGATGAGCGCCAGCAGGGCGAGCCGCCAGTTGATGACGAAAACCGCGGCCGCCACACCGATGACGCCGATGGCGTTGCTGGCGATCCATGGCAGGCCGAAGGCGAGAAAGTCCTGAACGCCGCCGGAGTCCTGGGTCAACCGCGAGATGAGGGCGCCGGTCGGATGCTGATCAAAGAAGCGCAGCGACAACCACTGCAGGCGCTCGTAGAGCCGGGCGCGGATGTCGAAGCTGACGCGTCCGCCCACCCATGCCGCCACCCGGCCGCGCCAGATGCCCATGATCGTGCTCAGGACGCTGCTGCCCGCCAGCCCGGCGACCAGCCAGACGAGCAGGTGGGCCTCCGCGCGCGGGATGAGCACGCGGTCCACCAGGATCTTGGTCAGGTACGGCGGCGCCAGGCCGAAGCCGGCGGCGGCCAGCATCAGCGCGCCCACCAGCACCAGGCTCGCGCGATAGGGCCGAGCGTATTGCAGCAGCCGCCGCAGCACCGCCCCTTTGCGCACGCAGCGCGGGCACACCTTCGTCTCCACCCCCAGCACCAGGCCACACATAGGGCAGCGCCTCTGGCGCTCGGGCTGATCGGGGATGGGCTTGTCCTTGGCGGCGGCGTCGAGCTGGCCGCGCACCCGCCCAAAGCGCTCCGACAGGGCATTGGTGTACGACAGCAAGTCCAGCTTGTAGCCGCCGACCACTGCCTGCAGCATCCCCCCGCCGACGAGGTTGTCCACCACCACCTCGCTGATGTCCTTCAGCGGCAGGTCAACCCGCGTCGTCGCTTCGGCTCCGTCGGGCGCGAGCACCAGCACGCGGTCGCCGGCAAGCACCAGCCAGCGCTCGCCGTAGCGCCCGTCCGCGCCAAGGTCGCTGGCCGCCGCGACGCGGATCTCGGCGTCGGGCGCCGCCCGCGCGACGGCCTTCCTTATCACCTCCGGCAGTCTATCAGCAGCAGCCACGTCAATTCCCCTTGAGCGCAGCGCAAGCGACGTGCGAGTTGTCCTGCGCCCACATGATCGCCCAGCGCGATTTCAAGTCGTCCGGCACGTAGAGCCGCCGCCCGCGCGGGCGGCCATAGCGTCGCGCGAGCTCGGACACCGGCACGCGGAAGTACGCCCGCAGCGCTGGCGTGCTGTTGTTCTCCAGCGTGTCAATGACGGCCGCCACCCCGTCGGTCTTGAGGTTCCCCAGGCGCCAGGCGGGGGTCAGCTCGCCGAGGTTGGAATAGACGTCGAAGCCGGGCAGGATGTCCAGCCAGAGGTGATTGCCCTCGAGGACGCGGTCGCCGATTGCGGTGGAAGTCGGTTTGTGCTCCCCATATAGTAGATGCGCGATTCGCCCTTCCGGTTCACCCAGGGGGCGCAGAATCTGCTCTTCCCCGTGCTCCCGCAGGCACGCTGAGACCCGGTGCGCGTCTACGGCGGTCGGGCGCAGATGCTCCAGATGCCAGGCTTCGCCGTCCGGCGAGGGGCAGTGCATGAACAGGGTGAACGGGCCGCCCAGCGCCTCGCAGCGCTCGCGTAGGCGCAGCTCCCGTGTCAAAGCGATCAGCCCCGGCAGGTCGGGCAGGATGCGCTTGGTGAAGAACCACTGCCAGCGCGGGCGAATACCCGCCGCCAACAGCCGCTCGGTGGCAAGCAGCAGGTCGCGGAACGCGCCCCGCCGCCGGTAAGCCCAGTCGGTGACCTTCTCCAGGCCGAAGAAGGTCATCTGGCAAACGCGCACGCCGATGCTGTGCGCCCACGCAGCGTATTCGGGGTCGCGCGCCAGCCGCCAGACGCTGAGCAGTTCCCACCTTGGCCGCAGCGACGGCAGGTCGCTCAATTCGTTCTCCAGTTCGTACAGGCGCCGGTAGTTGTCTCCGTAGTCCGGCTCGCGCACCGAGGTGGAAACGCGAATACGCGGCCACAGCGGCGCGTCCTCGCCGGGGCGGCGAAAGGCGCGAAACTGCGCCACCGTCCAGCGCACATCGTCCTCGGTCATGCGCCCCGTCGCCGCCGCGGGTATGCCGATATAGCAGTGCCGGCAGCGGTTCGGGCAGCCGTGCATGTCGAAGGCAAGGCCAATGTCTTCATCAGGCACAATGGCAGGCATCGTCTATTCCTTCACCGCTATGATGCGCCCGCTGCCCGCCGCGCCGGAGCGCCACAAGGCGATGTCGGCGTCCAGGCTTTCGTAGGCCCAGCGCACCCACTCTTCGCCCATCAATTGGTGATAGTGCTCCTCGCGCTCTTCCAGCTTGCGCCGCGCGGGCAGCCAACCGTGCTCGATTTCCCACTGCGAGATGTCCTCGGCGCTGATGACGCGGAAGCCGAATCCAGTGACACGGTCGGCCATCTCGCCCAACGACAGCAATGCCGGCCCTTCTGTGGGGCATGGTAGCGATGGAGCCTGGCCGCCCCCGGCCTGGAGGTCACGGGCGAAGCGCCCATGCTCCATATGGCGGCGAATCGTCGCCGTAAACGTCAGTCGCCCGTTCGGCGCCAGCAGCCGCTTGATCTCCGTCAGCCAGCTCAGGTCGGAGGGGAAGCTGCCCTGCGACCAGGCGACGGTAAACGAGCCGTCCGACATCGGTACCGCATCCGCCGAGGCGCAGAGGAAGCTCACTTTGTCATGGAGTTCAGGCGCGCCCCTCGACGTTGTCATTCCGAGCGCCAGCGAGGAATCTCCTACCTCCTGTGCAGCCCCGGTAGGGGATTCCTCGGTCGCTGCGACTCCCTCGGAATGACACTCTTGCCGGAGAGTCTCCGACGCTGCCAATCTTGAGACAGCCTCTCTGTCGCGCCCTCCGGTGGGCGGGATGAATCCCGCCCCTACACCGCACATGCCACACAATTCCGTCAATTCCCGCGCGATGGCGATATGCATCGGCGATATGTCCACGCCAACTACTTGGCAGCCGAACTCCCGCGCAAGCTGCCGCGCCGGCCCGCCGACATAACAGGCGAGGTCAACCACCCTGTCGCCAGCGGCGATTCCCACCGCCTGCGCCATGTGCCGCGTGTCCTCCGCCCCGCCGAGGTGATACTGCTCGCCCAGCAGCACGGCGCAAGCGCTGGCGCGCAGCAGGCCCGCCGCCTGGAGGGATTCCAGTAAGGCAGGAATCTGCGCGCTGGCGTCAGTACATGGGCCCAGGTGCCAGCTTTGCATCATCTCATTGAGTATCGCGTTCATCGTGATGCCTGCAATGCTTCCCACCGCTCCCTTGTCAACTCGATCACCACGGCATGGACCGGTTGGCCGGGCGCCATCGCTCGATCCTCGTCTGTCAACTTATCATCGGGGATGCGGATGCGCATCTTCTCCTCGAAGCCGAACTTCGCGTACAGACGTGCCGCCACCTGATTCCAGTCATGGTAATCAATGAGACAGCGAGCCGCTCCGCAGTCCTCGAACATGACCTGCAGGACACAGCGCATCAGCTCCGTGCCATACCCCTGGCCGCGGCAGGGCTCGTCAATGAAGAAGTAGCCTCCTGCATCCGCGCCGCGCGTTGCCCCGAAGCCGGCAAAGCCGATCCATACGCCGTCCTTCGTCTCGACCGCGAATTGCTTAGTGATGCCCTCTCGCGGCCCGTCGGGCTTCTCCAACTCCTGGGCGTAGCACCGTCTTGTTCCCTCCTCGCCGCCGAAGCCGTGCGCGGCCATGCGCGGAATATCGTCTTCGCACAATTGACGAATCCGTACGCGGGACCCTTCTTTGATCACAAGGCCTGGGGTCATCTTGATGTCCTCCCGCTTGCGGTCTGCGGTCGACCGTGCCAGTAGCGATCGCAAAGTTTCATGTAGACGCTGTCGCCGCAAGGATGGAGGGCCTGGGACCCGAAGTCGCCGTAAAGCCGCGCGAGTTCTTGCGGCTCAGGGAGAGGGGGCCCCTGCGCTTCGAGAATGCTGCGCCAGACGCTTTCGATGCCGTCCCGCCTGACATTGCCGTGCGGAATCGCAGGGCGTGAGAAGAACAACTCCTTCACGTCTAAGTCAGGCATGACGACAAGCCGGCCGAGCGTGCGTTCCGAGGGTACGTTGCCGCCATGCTCGTAGGTGTGCGGGCATATCTTCCTGCCCTTCTCCATAAGGCGCTGCGTCCAGACCGCCTCTGTTTCCACCCCGCACTTCATCCGCTCTAGGGCCTCGGCGAACAAGTCGAGGTCAGCCTTGGTGGGCCGAAGCAACGCCTCGAATTCCCGTAGGCGGTCATTAGGGAAGAAACCGGGGACGCCGGTGATAATCCTGATCTTGCCTCCACCGAGTTGTTCCAGCATCTCAGCAATCGAGTTGAACGAGTCCAGGTTTCTCTTGTTGAGGTGTATCTCGAACCAGACTCTCATGCCGCAGGCAAGCGCCCGCTGGGTCGCGATTACCAGGTCCCGGTAGGCTCCCGATCGCCGCACGAACCAGTCGTGCTCGGCCTCCAGCCCGTGGATCGCAAAGCCAATTCCCGAGAAGCCTGCAGCAATCAGCGCCTCATAGACGGGTCGCCAGTCTTCAAGGCGAGCCAGGCCATATCCGTTGGAACTGAGCATGTCGAACTCGTGCCGCCGGGCCTCGGGGATGAAAGACAATTCGTATGCCTTCAGGCGCACGAAGTCCGGATGAGCGGTGGGCTCGAAGGTGTCGAGCCCGCAGCGGACACTCGGGGCGTGGCCTGTCGTTTTCTCGAAGGCGCGCCCGAACTCGCCCACAAGCCACTTGACATCATCAAGGCTCATGAGCGCGCCGAAAGGCGGGCCACCCTCCTCCGAGCAGTGACGGCAGCGATTTGGGCACCCGGAAACGATAGGTTCCAACTGCAGTCTGTCCCACACGGTCATCGCTCCTTCCGCCACTGACGGCCACAAACCAAACGCGCCTGCTCCTTGCCACCCGGTGCTCAGGATGGCATGAAGCAGGCGCGTCAAGGGCTGAAGTCGCGGGTTCCTGCTGGGCCGGGCGGGGACGCCTGGCCTACTGCCGCATCGCTATGGTTTTTTCGGCCGTCAGCCGTGTGGATTGTATGCCAGCGAGACCCGCTTGTCAATATCAATTGTGGCGGTGCGGTGAACTCGGAGCGTTGGCCTAGCCGCCTCCATGTAGCATGGCCGCCTCGGCCGTGTTGGGCGCCGCGGCCGCGGTGCCGGATTCACAGGCGAGGTTTGCACGGTTCCCTTGGCGTGGATGGCGCTGGCGGACCGCGTTACAGCTCTGCCTGGTGCGGCTCGTCGCCAACCTCCTGTTGCAGATGCCGCAGCTCCCGGCGCAGCTCCTTCACTACCTCGGTGCAGCCGGCATCGTGATACATGTTGTCTAGCTCGTGCGGGTCCTTGTCAAGGTCGAACAGCTCCCACTCCGGCTCTCTGGGATCGTCCACCGCCCCGGGTTGTCCGCACGCGTCGCCGTAGTAATAGATGAGCTTGTGGCGCAGGGTGCGCAGCCCGTAGTGGGCGGCGACACGGTGATGGCCGAGGTGCATCCAGTAGCGGTAGTACATCGCGTGCCGCCAGTCCGCCACATGCTCGCCCCTCAGCAGAGGACGGAAGCTGCGACCCTGCATATCGTCCGGCGCATCTACGCCTGCGAGATCGAGAAACGTGGGCGCGAAGTCCACGTTGAGCACGATGTCGCCGCGAGCGGAGCCGGGGGCGATCTCGGGCGGATAGCGCACCAGCAACGGCATCCGCAGCGATTCCTCGTACATGAAGCGCTTGTCGTACCAGCCATGATCGCCCAGGAAGAAGCCTTGGTCGGAGGTGTAAACCACGACCGTGCTCTCGCTCAGCCCATCGGCGTCAAGGAAGTCGAGCATGCGCCCCACGTTGTCGTCGATCGCCGCCACGCAGCGCAGGTAATCTTTGATATAGCGTTGATACTTCCAGCGCTTCTCCTGGTGCGGCGTCAGGCCGTGGGGAACGGGCTGCTTCAGATCCTCGTCCACCAGGTCGCGCTCTATCCGCATCTGTGCCTCCGCCGCCGCCCGGGCCCGGTTGCGGTAATCGTCATCAAGGGTCTCCGGCTCGGGGATGGCCGCGTTCTCGTACATCGTAGCGTGCTCGGCATCCGGCTCCCAAGCGCGATGCGGCGCCTTGTGATGGCAGAGAAGCATGAACGGCCTTGCCGGGTCGCGCTCCCTCAGCCAGCGCAAGGAGAAATCCGTGATCAGGTCCGTGGCGTAGCCGGGAAACGTCTTCTCGCGGCCCATGTCGATCATCACCGGGTCGTGGTAGAGGCCCTGTCCGGGCAGGACGTTCCAGTAGTCGAAGCCGGTGGGCTGGTGGGCCTTCCCCTCCCCCAGGTGCCACTTGCCGATGACCGCCGTCTGATAGCCGGCCCGCTGCAGCAGCTTGGGGAAGGTCAGCAAGCGATTATCCATCCTGGTGGTCAGGGTGGTGACGCGGTTGACGTGATTGTAGGTACCGGTGAGGATGGCGGCCCGACTTGGCGTGCAGATGGAGTTCGTGCAAAAGCAGTTGTCGAAGCGCATGCCATCGTGCGCGATGCGGTCGATGTTCGGCGTCTCGTTGATGCGACTGTCGTAGCAGCTCATCGCGTGCGAGGCATGATCATCGGACATGATATAGAGGATGTTCGGCCTGCTGACGCTCATCGAGTTGCCCCTTGCCGGTGGCGGCGGTCGCCGCAGCGGGCGATGAGCCTGCCGACGGCTTGCGCCTTCTGGCGGCGAATGGTGGAGACGACGGGCAGCGCCAGGTTCAGCTCGCATAGCCCCGCCCCGCGGGGGGGTGGGGTGTTGGACTTCATTGCCCGTCGTCGGGCGCGCCGGAGGCGCAATCGCGCCTGCAACATGATAGCGCCGGGCCGCGCTGTGTCAAGCCCCCGCCTTCAAGCCCTCGCCTGCCCGCGTGCCTGGCGGACCTCGCCCGACGGCGCGAGACCAGCAACCGTTTGGGGGTCAGCCGCGCAGTTGGCGCCAGAGCGTTCGCACCGGCTCGACGCGGTTGAGACAGTAGAAGTGAATCCCCGGCGCGCCGCGGCGCAGCAGGTCCTCGCACTGTTCGCGGGCGTACTGCGCGCCGCGCCGCGTGGTTGCCTGCGGATCCGCGCGCAAGGAGGCGAAGGTGTCGTGGATGGCCTCGCAGATGTAGGCCCCGCAGCGCGACGCAAAGGTCAGCAGCTTGTCGTAGTCGGTGATGGGCAGCACCCCGGGGATGATTCTGACGTTGATCCCGGCGCGCGCGCTACGCTCCAGGTACTCGGAATAGACCTCGTTGTCGAAGAAGAACTGGGTGACCACGAACTCGGCGCCGTGATCGAGCTTGAGCTTGAGGTGCTCGGTGTCGAGCTCCTTGGTCGGGCAGTCGGGGTGCCCCTCGGGGAAGCCGGCAACGCCGATGCTGAAGAAGTCGCCGCCGATGTCGCGGATGAGGTCAATCAACTCGTAGCAAAACTCGAGGCCGCCCGCGACCTGGCGGAACCGCCCGCCCATGGCGGCCGGGGGATCGCCGCGCAGGGCCAGGATATTGCGAATGCCGTCGGCCTGCAGGCCGCGGATGATGCCGGCCAGCTCCTCCCGGGTCTGGTTGACGAGCGTCAGGTGATGCATGACCGTGAGGTCGAGGCGATGGCGGAGCTGGTTGACGAGGTCGCGGGTGCGGTTGCTGGTGGAGCCGCCGGCGCCGTAGGTGACGGAGACGTAGTCCGGCCCCAGCTCCGCCAGCGTCGCCGCGTCTCGATGCAGCGTCTCCAGCGCCTTCGGGGTCTGCGGCGGAAAGAACTCGAGCGAGAACGTGCGCTCCTTGGCGGTGAAGACATCGCTGAGCTTTCGCATCTGTTTTCCCGCAGCGGAGCGCAGACCGGCGCAACGTCAGTCACCGACCGGCCCGACTTCAGATTCCGCACCGCCCTCATTTGCCCCGCGGCGTCGCAGCCCTACCTGTCAGCGAAATGGGCAACTGTGCCCGGCTTCCCGCGGTCTCCCCGGGTGCCTTCCGGGAGCTACTGCCAAATTCACTCGCCGGCATGACGAGTCCTTGGGGGCGCCACGTCGGCGGCGAGGAGGGCGGCCTCGGCGGTGTCGTGGTCCTGTTTCCTCGCCATGAATATCATGCGCGGAGAACTGTGGGTGAGCGGCTGACGGTCGTAATCTCCGAACACCTCAATGCTCCCGAAGCCGACCGCCCGGAGCATCTTGCGCATCTGCCCTTCGGTCACCCAGGTATAGCTGTCCACGAAGACGTAGTGGTCCTCGTGGCCATCCGGCTGTTCCTCAATGTAGGTGTGTTCCACGGTCACGCGCTGGCATGGCTTGTCAATCGAGAGCTTTCGATTGAGCTCCTGGGTCATCCTGCCGGTGTACGATGATACGCCGCGTCTCACGCTGTCGGTTACCCCTACGGTCTGGTTCAACATCATGCGGGCCGGGATCAGGTCAACGATCAGCGACCCGCCAGGCAGGAGATGCTGGTGAATGCACGAGAGGCAGCCCGCCTGCTTTGGTCTGGTGTGCAGATGGAAGAAGGAAGCCTGTGGGATCAGCACGAGGGCGGTAGGTTCCTCCAGAATGAAAGCGCTCATGTCCGCCTCCAGCAGTCGAATACGCGCCCGGACCTCCGACGGCTCCCGGCTCAGCTTCTCCTTTGCGATCTCAAGCATTTCGGCAGAGATATCGAGGCCGACAACCTGGAATCCCGCCCGTGCCAGCGGTATGGTAATGCGGCCGGTACCGCAGGCCAACTCGAGTATCGGTGCGCGGGCCGCATTGATGTAGAACGGGATGTCCTCTACACGACCCTCGTAGGTCCAGTCGTAGAAGCGGGCGAAGTCACGGGCCAGATAGGCAGTTTCGCGGTCCATATTGATATCCCCGGCTTTCCGTACCGGCCGCGCGCCGGCCAGCGCCGGACAGCTGCGAGTACCCTTGGTTGCCTCTGCCCTCTGGCTAGGCCGGCCTCCTCGCGCCGACAATCGCCTCTCCCATCTCCTGCCAGATGACATCAACCGGTTCGAATCCGCACTGACGCAATGCAGAAACATGGAATTGACGAGGCTGACCGTCTTCGCTGCCTTCCCAGTATTCGGTCGCCTTTCTCACTGCCAGCATCTCAGAATCACCCAAGTCGCGCGCCAGCTCATTCCAGAACCCATCCCAGTCGTCCGCGGATGCGGCGGAGAACGCGGCCTCTCGCGCGGTGGAGAGCATCTGGCGGTAGCGTTCCTGGAGGCCGGGGGCATCGCTGGCAATGTGGTCGGAGTTCATGAACCAGCCACCCGGCTTCAGTGCTCGGAAAACGCATTGGTACAATTCGGCGAGGCTGTGTCGGCCGAGCCAATGGAGCGTGGTCGCCGAAACCACCAGCTCGAAGCGGCCTTCGCATGATCGCCACCAGTCAGTTTGCCGCACGTCCCTGTTCAGAAACTGGACTTGCACCTCCGTCTGCTCCGCCACGTGCTGCCCGATTTCGAGCAACACCGGGTCGAGATCTACCGCCACCACGCGAGCGTTTGGGTGATGCCGAAAGGCGTGGAAGGCCAGCGACCCGGGCCCGCAGCCAAGGTCGAGGATATGCACCTCGTCCTCGGGGCCAAGCTGTGGAAACTGGAAGATGAGGTCGAAACGACGACGACGCTGCGGGACATAACAGTCCTGCATTCTCTGCCAGCGTTCGAACCAGCAGCGCCAGTCCAGCTTGGCCGCTTCACGTCCCATGGACCCGACCTCCCTCGCAGGCTCTCTGCGCCCCTGCAGGTCGCCCCGATACCTCGCAGCCAAGACGGCTGCGTCACCGTCTTCCGGAACGCGCGCCGGGTGCCCTACTTCGTCCCCTCCGCCACATCCGCGGCGAGGATGATAGCTTCCGCGATCTCGCGCATCGACTTGCGGCGGTTCATGCTCTCCTGCTGGAGGCGGCGAAATGCATCCTTCTCCGACAGCCCGTGCGCGTCCATCAGGATGCCCTTGGCGCGCTCGACGAGCTTGCGCGTCTCCAGGGTCTCCTGGAGATCGCCGACCTGGCGCCGCAGCACCGCCAGCTCTTCGTAGCGGCTGCGCGCGATCTCCAGCGCGGGCAGGAGGTCGCGCTCCTCGAACGGCTTGGTGACATACCCGAAGACGCCGGCCTCGCGCGCGCGCGCGACCAGCTCGGCCTGCCCGTAGGCGGTGAGCAACACCACCGGGCAAATCTGCTCCGCGATGATCACCCCCGCGGCCTCAATCCCATCCATGCCCGCCTCCCGACCGGCGGGCGAGTCCGGCATCTTGATGTCCACAATGGCGATGTCAGGCCGCTGCGCCCGCGCCTGGGTCACGGCCTCCTCGCCGCTGGAGGCCTCCGCCACTACCTCGTGGCCGGCCGCGATCAGCATCTCCCGCAAGTCCATGCGGATGACCGACTCGTCATCGGCGATCAGCGCTCGCAGCCTGTTCATTCCTCTCCTCCACCTGCGTCCAGGGGACGGTCATACGGGCCCACGTGCCGTTGTCGCTGCCCATCTCGAAACGCCCTTTGAGGTCCTGCGTCACCAGCATGTGCACGATCTGCAGCCCCAGGTTGGGGCTCGCATCGAGCGAGAAAAGCGCCGGCAGACCCACGCCGTCGTCGCGCAGCTCCAGCACCAACACCTCCCCCTCCCTTCGCAGCGCCAGGCTCACGTGTCCCCGGTCCCGACCGCGAAAGGCATGCTCCACGGCATTCAATGCAAGCTCGTTGAGCGCCAGTGCCAGGGGAGTGGCGCGGTCGGCGCGGATGGACACGTGCGGCCCGCTGACGTCAACCCGCACCTCCGCGGCATGGCGGCCCTCACGCGCCGCCTGCAGGAGGCTCGCCCCCAGCTCCTTGAGGTCCACCGCCTCGGTGCCTTCGCGGCTGAGGAAATCGTGGACGGTGGCGATACTCAGGATGCGGCTGACGCTCTCGCGCAGCGCGCGGCGGGTGACCTCGCTCGCGGCGCGGCGCAGTTGCAGCCGCAGCAGGCTGGCGATGGTCTGCAAGTTGTTCTTGACCCGGTGATGGATCTCCTGCACCACCGCCGCCTTGACCAGGCGCTGGCGCTCGCGCCGCCGCAGGTCGGTGACATCGCACACGACCGCCAACTGCCCGCCCGCGCGCCCGTGGTGGCTCAAGGGTATCACCCGCTTGATGATGACCGCGTCGCGGATCTGGATCTCGTGCTCGCTGTGGATGCGAAAGCGATGGGTCTTGAGCACCACCGCCCCCGCCAGCTCGCGTTCGTCCAGGCGCAGCCCCGCCACCCGCGGCAGGCCGAGCTTCCGGTAAATGGCGCGCGCCCGCGCGTCGGCGTAGATGATGCTGCCCGCGGCGTCATAGACGACGATTCCGTCGCCGGCGTGAATGAGCTTCTCCATGCTGGCGGCATCAATCGCGTCGGCAAAGATCATGGTCGCCAGCACCGCGGCGGCCTCGCGTAGCGCGTCGTTGGGGCGCCGCGCCGGACGGCGGTAGTAGGCGCTGCGGTGCATATCGAGCACGGCGACGATCTTGCCGGCGCGATTGCGCATCGGCGTCACTCGCTCCTCGACCGGGACGCCGGCGATTAGCAGACCGTCGAGCTCGCGCGACGGGCGGCCGCGGTGGAGACTGCGCCATACAGGCGACCCCCGTTCGGCGGCGATGACGTCCCCCCGGCGGTTGCGCGGATAGAGGGAGTGGGCGGTCGAGGGCTGCCCGTGCGCCGCCACGACCACGCGCCCCGGGCGCTCAGTGGGGCACAAGATCAGCAGGTCCGCGTGGGCAAGGTCTGCTGCCACCTGAAGGTCGCCGGCGGCGCGATCGAGCAGGCGCCGGTCGGCGGCCGACAGGTAGGTCGCGCTGGTTTCCGCGGTCTGGGTGGAGTCGCAGGTCGGCATGGGGCGACGCCTCACCGGGGATTCTATCAAATCCCTCCCCGCTTGACCAGACGCGGCGCCGCGCGCGAGGGGATAGTTCCCCGTCGCCCAGGGCAGCGCCCACGCCCGGGGCGGAAAGGAACTGTCCCCTCCAGCCATGTCGCTGATGGTGGAGCGCGAACTGCGCGCGGGGAGACGAGCTGGTGGTGGCGGCGGTCGGGGAGCCGTTCGTGGCCCAGGATGCGCCGGCTTCGCTAGAATGCCGGTGGTGGGGGCGGCAGCTCCACCAGGTACACCGCGCCGAGGTCATTGTCCCCCTGGACGACGGTCACCGTGTCGGAGAAGGTCTGGTAGCCGTCGGCGCCGACTGAGCGCTCCAAGGCCCCCGGGGGAACGACCGCGATAAACTCGCCCGCGTCGTCAACGCGCACGATGATGGAGCCGATGCGGACAATCGCATCAGTGGCCGCCAGGCCGGTGGTGCGGTCGAGGACGATACCCGAGACGGTCGCCGTGGGGGTATCGGTGCGCGCGAGCGGAACCTGACCGCTCGACCCGCAACCTCCGACAATGACGATGAACAGCGCCAGAAGCAGCGCGCCCACAACCCGATTCGTAACCCAACGCAGCACGTTGGCGCACCTCCACACTGTAGCACGCGGCAATCCCTCGTGGGAGCAAGAAGCGTGCCACTTCGCACCCATTCGCGCTGCCTGATTCGGCTGCCGGCACTGGCCTGCCGGGTTGCGATGCCCGCCGGGAGCGATGACCAGACGCCGAGCGCGACCGGGACGCAGACAGGCGGCAAGTGGACGTGCGTCGTCCCCGTCGTTCGCCGTCCTCATTGCTCACGGTGCGGGGGGCGGCGGTCGGCCGCAGCCGCACCACGCCCGCCACCGCTGCCTCGGCGACGCGATCGCGCGTGCTCCCCCAACACGTAATCAGGAACTCCTCGCGGTCGAGAGCGCCAGGCGCCAGCGGGACGGCAGGGATCTCGAGGAGGCGGGGCCCGTGCGCCCCCACCGTAACGGGTCCGCCGGAGGCCGCGACCGCACCCACGTGCTTGACGTGTCCGCGGCCGTCGGCGCGCAGGTAAATGGTGGTGATGAGCGGAGCGCCCTGTTGGTCCCAACTCCTGATATCGAGACCGATGACGGCGTGGTCATTGATGCGGCCGGGGGCGGTACCCAGCCGCACCGCCAGGGTCTGGTGGTGCGAGGCCTCCAGGCGCAGCCGTGTCACCTGGGCTCCGCCGAGCCCGCGATGGCGGGTGTTCGGGTGGTTCCAGACGTATGCTCCGCCGGGCTCGAGGTTCACCGGGCGGAGCAGCTCGAACGCTTCGTTGGCTCGGGCGAACCTCAGCAGCAGGCGGGCGAGCCCGGGGCCCTGGGACCGATAGCTGCGGATGGCTTTGAGCTTGCGGCGCGCGATCTCGGGCGCGAGGGACAGGCGCTGCCATTGCGAGCCGAGGCCGGACAGAGCGGGGGGCGGAAGCAGCGCGAGCTTGGTCGCCGCCCGCGCCGGCTGCGGGAAGCGAGGCCAGTGCACGAGATAACCGTAAACCGGGGTCATCGCCGCCCACTTGGCCCCGCGCATCGCCGCCGTCGTCAGCGCGTAGCGCACAAAGCAGCACGTCGCCCAGTGATCGGGGTGGGCGTCTTGCGGCGCGGTGACGAAGACGACGGTGGGCCGCACCTGGTGCAGCACCGCCATCAACTCCGCCAGCACTTGCTGCCCGCAATAGGGGGCGCCGGGGGTGAAGGCGTTGTCATACGGGCAGAAGGAGGCGTCGGTGCGCGACGAGCGATAGAGGTCGGTGTAGCGCCAGTGCTCGGGCTGCCAGAGGGCCGCCAAGCCGTTGTTCGGGAAGCCGAGGAAATGGACCTGCTTGGCGGGCAACCCGAGGCCGGACAGCGCGCGCAGGCTTTCTTTCCGCCGCGCCTGCCCCAGCTCGATGAAGGCGCGCGGCCCGAACGGCAACTCCTTCTCGCCGAAGATGACGGCCAGCTCCGAGGCATCGCCGTTGGTCATCAGCACCACGTGCACTTCGGCGCCTGCTTGCAGGGCCGCTTGGATCAACCCACCGCAGCCCAGTGCCTCGTCGTCGGGGTGCGGCGCCACGATCAGCACGCGGTCGCCCGGGCGCGGGAGACTCATCTCGGCGACGAACCCGGAGCCGTGCAGGGTCCGCCTCCAGGCCAAGTAGCCGCTCACCTGCCCCCACGCCAGGGCTGCAAGTCCGATGACGACCGGCAGGAGCAACCACCGGCGGCGCCGTATCCACCTAACCATGCTGCGTCCTGATCGCTCGCTCCCCGAGACCTCGCGACCGTCGGCAGCAGGATACATCATCGCGTGAGGCCGGTCAAGCAAGCAGCTCGCGCGGTCGCCCGATGCCGCGCGGAGGGCCATCATCACTCGCCGGGCGGCGGGCCGGCCGCTGCGAGTCGCCGCCCGGAGTACGGCAAAGGAACAACCGAGCATGCCGCACACAGGACTCATCTACCTCGTCCCCCACTTCCACTACGACCCGGTGTGGAAGGAGGATCAGCGCACCTACACCGCCCGCGCCTTCGATCTGATCGCCGCCTATCTGGAGCTCGCGCGCAGTGATCCCTCCTTCCAGCTCCTGCTGTCGGAGCTGGACTACCTGCAGCCTTACTGGAACGCCTTTCCACAGCAGCGCGCGTTCCTGCGCCGACTGATCGCCGATGGGCGCCTGGAGGTCAACGGCGGTTACAACCAGCCCAACGAGACCTCTATCCACGGCGAAGCCTTGCTGCGCAACCTCGTGTACGGGCGCACGTTCCAGCGCGGCGTCCTGGGCATCGCCCCGCAGGCTTACCTGCCGCTCGACGTCTTCGGCCATTGCCCGCAACTGCCGCAGATCCTGCGCCAGGTGGGCTTCGGCGCCTGCATCTTCTCCAAGGACATCATCGGCGCCGAGCCCCTGTGCCGCGCGATCGCGCTTGACGGCTCCGAGGTTATCCAGAAACGCGAGCCGTACTGGTTCTACCCGCAGTCGTGGCAGGACCTGCTCGACCGCCTCGGGCCGCAGGGTGACGAGGGGGCGGTGCAGCCGGAGATCCCCGGCCTCGGGGTTGATATGCGGCTGGTCGGGGGGGACATGAGACCGCCGCTGGAGTGGCTGGCGGGGCGCCCGGAGGAGCTGCGCGCGCACACCCCCGAGCTGCGGGTGGGGCTGCCCGGCGAATACCTGGAGATGGTGGCGGAACGCCTGGCGCGCGGGGAGGCGATACTCCCCGCCAGCTCGCGCGACCTTGCCATGTACCACGCGGGCGTCAACGTCTCGCGCATCGAACTGAAGATCGCCAACCGCTTGGCCGAGAACGCCCTCTACGCCGCCGAGTGCTGGTGCGCGATCGCGTGGGCGCTGGGCGCGGACTATCCCCATCGCCCGCTGGACAAGGCCTGGCGCGGGCTCATGTTCGGACACCACCACGATGCCATCACCGGCGTCTCCTCTGACATTCCTTTCCTCGACCTGATGGCCACATACCGGGAGACCCTCGACCTCGCCCACCAGGTGCACGTTGACGCGCTGGGGGCGTTGGCGGGGCTGGCGGATACCGCGCCGGCCCGGGACGAGGCGCTGTTTGCCCTGGTACTCTTCAACCCTCTGCCGTGGGCACGCACCGACGTCTGCCGCGCGCGCCTGAGGTTCGACCCGCCGGTGCACGGATTCGGCCTGCACGAGGCCGGACGCAGGCAGGTCCCGTGCCAGCTGCTCTCGGAACGACGCGAAGGCGACCGCGTGGCGGAGGCGGAGATCGCGTTCATCGCGACCGATGTGCCGCCCGTGGGGTACGTCGTTTATCACGTCGCGCCGGCCGCCCGCGCGCCCCGCGGCGGCGAGCGACGCGAGGCCGACCGCGGCGTGATCGCCAACGAGCACTATAGCGTCACCGCAGTGGCGCCGGCGGGCGGCGGCCTCATTTCCATCCTCGACAACCGGGCCAAGCGACAACTGCTCGACCTCTCCCGCGGGCACCCCGGCAACGAGATCGCGGTGCTGGGCGAACAGGCCGACCGCGAGGAGCCGCCGTGGCACGTGTTCACCACCGGCGAGCAGGCGTTCTCGAAGGACGAGCCGGCCGCTGTCTGGGTCGAGCGGGGACCGGTCATGGAGCGGATCATCGTCCGCGGCGGCGCCGCTGACTGCGCCGGCCGCGATCAGGAGATCGCGGTTTATCGCGGCGTGGACCGCATTGACTTCACCACCGATCTGCGCGCCTATCGCGGTCAGCACCAACTCTTCGCCGCCACCTTTCCGCTGGCCCTGGAGGGGTGCGCGCCCGTGTTCGAGGAGCGCTTCGGGGCCGTCGCGCGGCGCCGCAGCGCCGGCTATCTCGACTACCGCACCTACCGCCAGCAGGCGATGTCCGGCTGCGCCCTGCTGCCCGCGCAGAACTGGGTCGAGCTCGGCAACTGCCTGCGCATCACCGCCCGCCCGGCGAGGGGGCGCCCCGAGGTGAGCTTCTCCGTTGGCTACGCCGCCATCATCACCGGCGGCAGCACCGAGTCGCGGCTGCTGGGCGAGCGGCTCATGCGCATCCTCGCGCGCTGTGGCGTCACCGCCGGCGCCTTCACCGATGACGCCGGCCTTGAAGCTGACCGGCCATACAGCACGTTCCGGTTCTCCCTGTCCGTGGGCCGCGACAACGCCCACGCGCACCGGCTGCTGGAGGCCGCGCCGCCGGCGGTCGCCGCCCAAGCGGACAAGGCGATCCAGCGCTCGGGCTATGCGTTCGTCGTGACCGTGGACCCGGCGGGGGAGCGGGACCCCGAGGGCGCGCCCGCAGTGCCGGGGTGGGACCGGCTCCTGCCGGCGCTGCTGGTGATCGCGCGCGACGCGCAGGCCGGCGCCGCCGCCGTCGCCGAGTTGGAGAAGGATATCACCGACGGCGTGATTTCGCTGCCGTCGCACAGCAATGCGGTGGCGGACGAGCAGCCGCGCGCCGACGACTACGGCGTGGCCCTCATCAACTGCGGCAACATCGGCGCCAGCGTCGAGGCCGACGGCACGGCGGTCCTCACCCTCATGCACACCACGGCGTGGCCGGGTCTGCCCTGGGGCGAGGGCAAGCTCGCGCCCTTCTTCGTGCCGGAGCACAAGGATCATCGCTTCCGCTATGCGCTGTACGCCCACGGCGGCGATTGGCGGCGGGGCGAAACCACCCGCCGCGCGTGTGAGTTCAACCAGCCGCTGACGGTGGTAGCGTGCGCGCCTGCCGAGGGGCAGTTGCCCGCGCGCCACAGCTTCCTCTCCGTAGAACCGGGCAATGTGTTCCTCAGCGCCCTCAAGCCGCGGGGGAATCCGCTGGCCATGGGCGCGCGGCGTGATCCCGCCGCGGCGGAGTCGCTGATCGCCCGCATCTACGAGGGCCACGGCGAGGCGGCGCGCGCGCAGTTGTCCACGCCCTTCACCATCACCGACGCCTGGCGGGTCAACGCCTTGGAGGAGCGCACGGCGCCGATCCACGTCGGCGGCGACGGGGTGGCGCTCGACCTCGCGCCGTGCAAGATCGAGACCTTGGAGCTGGCGGTGCAGCGGCAGGCGCTGCTGACCGGGGCGCGCCTCGGGCCGCAGCGCGAGCCGCTCCAGCCCTGCCACACGCGCTACTGGGAGCATAACCTGGGGCCGGCGCCGATGGGCAACCAGCCGGTGTCGGTAACCATGCGCGGCGCGCCGCCGATGGGTGCCACCACGCGCTTCGGCCTCGCCGTCGCCAGCGCCCTGGCGGACCGCGAGGCCGCGGGCATGGTGCGCCTGTCGGTGCCTGCGGGGTGGACGATCACGCCCGCCCAGGTGCCGTTCCGACTGGCGCCCGGCGGCGAGCAGGACTACGAGGTGGCGGTCATCATCCCGGGCGACGCGCAGCCCGCCTATATCCGCGCCGAGGTCGAGTTCGAGGGACAGCTCTACCAGGAGGTCCTACCAGTCGGCGACCTGCACCCGGTGGAGGCGTCCGCGCGCCGCGTGGAGGATCGCATCGAGGTCACCTTGCGCAACCCCAACCCCGACGCGGTGCAGGGGCGGGTGGATGTCATCACTCCGCTGGAGACGTGGGGCGCGGCGGTCGGCGAGTTCGCGCTGGCCGAGGTGCGGCCGGCCGCACAAGGCTTCGCGTTGGCGCCGGGCGGCGAGACCGCGTTGACGTTCGAGGTCGTGCCCGGCGCCGACGGCGATGCGCCCGACCTGTGGGCCTATGCCCGCGTCGCCAGCTATGGGCACGTGCAGTATCTGCGCTGTATCCGCTAGCGAAGCGGCTAGGTCTGAAGACCGTCGTGGCGGCCCGCAGGGCCTAGCCGCTTCGCGCGCCTCCGGCGAGCGGGGCGTCCTGCGACCCATTCGACGAGCTCAAGGCAAGCAGTAGGGATGAACGACGGAGCGAATTCGCAGCTACCGCTGGAGGGAAACGCGATGAGGATTGGCGTCGCTGACTACGGGATGAACGTGTGGGAGGGTGGGGACTTCGATTCGGAGCAGCGTTGGGCCGGACTGAAGGCCATCGGCTACGACGGCGTCGAGCGGCTGCGCGCGATCGGCGCGGAGGAGGCGATGCACAAGGCTGCGCGCGCGCGCCGAATAGGGATGGATTTCGCCACTTGCCTCGGCCCCACTGCCGAGACCTCCATTCAGTGGACCGCGGCGCTGGGCAAGTCCTACGTGTGGACGAATGTCACCGGCAAGGACTTCGATACCTTCTGCCGCCAGGTGAACGTTCAGGCCGCAGCATGTGCGCGATGGGGCATTCGCGCCGGCCTCCACAACCACCTCGGGACCGCGGTCGAGACCCAGCCCCAGTTGGAGCAGTTCCTCGCGCGCTGTCCGGGATGCGGGCTCATCCTTGATACCGCTCACCTCGCGGCGGCGGAGGGCGACCCCATCGCCATCATCGAGGAGCACGCGCAGCGCCTGGTGGCGGTGCATGTGAAGGACTGGCTGGTGGTCAACCCCGACATCGGGCTCGACCGGTGGCCGGAGCGCGGCCGCTTCTGCGAGCTGGGCGCGGGCAATATCGGCCTCGACAACTCGGCGGTCATGCGCGCGCTGGGGCGCGCGGGCTACGACGGCTGGGTCTTTGTCGAGCAGGACACGCACCTGCAAGACCCGCTGGCCGACCTCGCCATCAGCAGGGAGTACCTGCGCGCGGCGGGGCGCTAGTGCTGCGCCAAGATTGACACGTTGTAGTATCAGGGGCGAAACTCGGTCCCGCCTAAGCTAATGGAGTAATACTGGCGGCACGCGGCGCGTGATGTTTCTTCCGGGGGGACAAACAGCTATCTGGCAGTCCAGCCCCCGTGGGCCGACGCGCCATTTCGGCGCGGGCGCGGGATCAAAGCGCCTGACGAAGCCGCGGTCATCCACCGCATTCTCGGGCGCCCGCAGGCGCCAGATTCCTGCTGCTCCCGGCAGCGCGATGTCCACCGCGGGCTGCGACCGGTCGGGAGCGATCACCGGCGTATGCGCGCTCATTCGTCCCCGCTCCGGCTGTACGCGACCCGGCCGGCAACGATGGTGTGCAGCAGCTCCAGCTCCGGGGACAGAATGATGAGGTCGGCGTCCCTGCCCACCGCGATCTCGCCCTTGTTGAGGCCCATCAGGCGGGCGGGCGTGGTCGAGCACAGGCGGCTGGCAGTGGCGAGGTCCTTGCCGAACAGGCGCACGGCATTGCGGAGGCTATCAATCGGCGTCAGGGCGCTGCCCGCCAGTCCCATGCCGCGATCCGCCAGGCGTACGCCGTGATTGGGGCCGTCAACGACGATATCGCCCCACCTGGGGGTCGTGTAGCGCCCCGGCGGCAGGCCCGCGCCGTAGTTGCTGTCGGTGACGAATGCAACCCTGGCGGGCGTCTTGCAGCGCAGCGTGATCTCAACCAGATGGGGATGGACGTGGGTGCCGTCGCCGATAATCTCGCACCCGACGCGGTCCTCGATCAGCAGGTAGTCGGTGAGGCCGGACGGGTACACCCCCGGATCGGGGTCGGTGAGGTCGGGCAGCGGAAACACGTCATAGAAATGGGTCACCAATCCGGCGCCGGCGTCCACGGCGGCCCGGGCCTGCCGGACGGTGCACCCGGTGTGGGCGATGCTGCAGAGGATGCCGCGGCCCGCCAGCCGGCGGATGGCGTCAGGGGCTCCCGGCAGCTCGGGCGAGATGTCCCAGATCCTGATATGGTCGCCGCCGGCCTCGAGCAAGGTCTCGGTAGTGCCACTGGTTATGGGCGCCAGGTCGTCGCTCACTCCGGCGCCGGTATTGGCGAGGTAGGGCGACTCGAGGCGGAACCCGCCCACCTGGGGCACGTCCCGCAGCTCGTTCGTCTCGCGGCGGTGGCGAGCCATGAGCTCCGCCGTCGCCTGGGGCGCACCGAAGAAGCCGGGAAAGAAGGTGGTGGCCCCCCGCTCGGCCTCGAGGCGGGCGAAGTCGAGCAGGGCGCCCTGCTCGAGGGATTCGCGGCACATCCCGTGCATGTGCAGGTCAATTATCCCCGGCAGCACATAGGCGCCGGCAGCATCAATTACGGTTTTGGCTTGTAGGCCGGGGGCGATCTCGCGGATACCCCCGCCCTCGATCAGCACGTCAGTCCGCGCCGGTTCCCCGGCGGGCGGCAAGACCGCCCCATTGCGAATCACCAGGCTGCCCTGCGCGCCGCGCATGATGGCCGCCTTTCCCCCCGGGCACCGCCGGACCGCTAGCCGGGGCATTTGCACTCTGCATCGGATCCGAGCGCATATGAATGATCCGGGCTCCGCGCGCCGGTTCCCGGCGGTGGGCGTCGGCGCGCCCGCTCAGACGTTCTGCCATCGGTTGGGCATCAGCAGGTCGTCCGGCAGCTCGGGCACCGCCCTGCCGATAGCGGCGCAAAGAGCGGGGGCGAGCGGGCCGCGCTCGATCAGCGTCAGGTTCTCGCGCAGTTGCTCGACGGACTCCATACCGATCACGACGCAGGTGACCCCGTCGAGGCTGAGAACGTAACGCGCAGCCAGCTCCGCCAGGCTCATGCCGGCCTCGCGCGCCAAGGCCTCCAGCTCGCGGCGCACGGGGATTGCGGCCTCCAGGCAGGACGGAATCTCCCGCTCCGACATCAGCAGCGACCCCTGCAAGTAGATGCTGCGCGCGAAGACCGCCACCCCACGGCGCCGCGCCTCGGTCAGGATCCCCGCGCGCGCAAAACGGTGATCGAGCAGGCTGGCCGGCAGCTGCACCGCCTCCGCCAGGCCCGAGCCGATGATGGCGGCGGTTGCCTTTGGCGTCATGACCGACGCGCCAACGTGCCGCACCAGCCCCTTCTCCTTCAGCCGGAGCAGGTGCTCGATGCAGCGGAAATCATGCTCGCGGTGGAACAGGCACAGCGGCAGCGCCTCCAGCCGCAGCGCCCGCAGGGAGCCGGCTACCGACCCCTCGATCTTCTCCCGCGCCGCTGCGTCGGAGAAGGTCCGATCCTCGACCGGGCGGATCTTGGTGGCCACCGTCATCCGGTCGGCGAGGCCGAGCTCCGCTAGCGCCTGACCCAGAACCTGCTCGCTCGCGCCGTAGGCTGCCGCGGTGTCGAAGCAGGTTACGCCGCCCTCATAAGCGCAGGCGATGATGTCGCGAGCGACCTCGTAGGATGGCTGCCCGGCGCGGTTGGCGATGCCGTAGGGCATGCCGAGTTGAACCGTGCCCAGCATGAGCCGGGAGAGGGCCAGGTCGTCAAGTCGCGCGGTGAGCATCTATTTCGCCGTGTAGCCACCATCCACCATGATGTTGGCGCCGGTGACATAGAGTGAGGCATCGGAGGCGAGAAAGACGATGACGCCCATGAGGTCGGTGTCGTCGGCCAGCCGCCCCAGGAAGGTGTGGTCGCCGTACTGGCGGACGAAGGTTTCCGGCTGCGTGGGGCTGCGCAGGCCGCCGGGGCAGACGCAGTTGCACCTTACCCCGCGAGGGCCGTAGTAGCTGCCAACCAGGCGCGTGAAGTTGATCATTCCCGCCTTGTGGAAGCAGTAGTCCGCGCCCCAGCCACTCATGTCGGTGCCGCGGTAGTTGGTGGGGTCGGGGCCGACCACACCGTAGATCGAGCTGATGTTGATGATGGAGCCGGCGCGCTGCTCGGCCATGATGTCGCCGAACGCGCGGGTGATGACGAAGAGGCCGGTGGCATTGACGCGCATGCTCTCGGCGAAGGTGGAGGCGTCGTCAAGGTAACCCGCTTTCATGGGGCGGGTGACGGCGTTGTTGACCAGCACGTCAATGCGGCCGGCGCGGCGCATGAGCTCGTCCCGCAAGGCAAGGATGGAGCCCTCGTCGCCCTGGTCGTATTGCAGAGCGGTGACGTCGGCGCCCGCCTTGCGGTGCTCGGCCGCGACCTTCTCCAGGGCCTCCAGGTTGCGCGAGGCGATGAAGGTGCGCGCGCCCGCCTCCGCTATCGCGGCCACGATCTGGCGGCCGTAGAGCCCGGCGCCGCCCGTGACCAGCGCCACCTTGCCCGCGAGAGAAAACCGATCGAGCACGCCCATCGTCGTCACCTCCTCAGCTTGCCGAACTCCGCTAGCGCCCCTCGGGGGATGAGCATTTCAGTCCCGCCTTCCGGGCAAACGTGCAAACCACCCAGTGCGGTGAACACCTGTCGCTTGGCTGTACGCTCCGACACTTTGGGCTGAGCCGGGCTCGCAATGCACGGCGCTCCCGGTGCCGCAGATGTGCAGCTTGGCCGGCGCGCCCAATGAAGATTGACCGTTCGCCAAGGCCGCCAGCCTTACCTCTGCGCTGCGCCGCCAATGGCAGGAGTCGCTCTGCCGCGGAAGGAAATCCACCTGCGGACGCCGCGCGTGAAGCACCAGAGGCAATCAACCAATGCTTGAGCACGTAGTCGTTTCACAAGCCGAAATGGACGCCTGGCCCGTGGATCAGCAGCGCTCGGGCGAGAAGCGGTGGGCGGAGATCGCCTGGGGCGGCGACAAACCCGGCCGCCGCAAGTTGTTCAACTGGAACATCTGGCCGTGCCGGATAGTCTTCGCAGTGAGCCGGGCGGGCGACGTGGCGCGCGGCGAAGCGGTCTGGCGCAGGTCCAGCCGCTCCATTCGCATGAAAGGCCTCAAGCTTCTCAGCGCCGCGACCAAGGAAGAGATCGCCGACGCGCGCCTGCTGCACTACGATCAGGAGCGCGTAGTCATCGAGTTCCGGCCCGTGGCCGGCCCCGGAGTATATCATCTGTACTACGGCGCGGCGGAGCCCGCTTTCTTCGAGCCGTCGCGGTCGTGGCTGCTAGCCGCCGAGACGAGCGTCGCGCCAGTTGCGGCGGCAGCGAAGCGTATCGAGGCGCGCTGCGCGCTCGACAGCTTCTATCCGATGGAGACGATTGCGCTCAAGTCGGAGGTTGACGATCTGCTGGCGCGCTTTCCATGCGCTTCTTACCTGGTGTTCCCCGAGGACCGGGACCACCCCATCAAACTCAACCTGGAGATCCCAGCGCACTGGGCGCGACAAGGTCCCCGAACTGAAATCGAGCTCGCCGCGGACCGCAACGAGTATCGCGTCTTCGAGCTTGGCATCTGGGCGTGTCGGCAGGGCGCGCCGGACCTCACGGTCACCTGCACTGATCTGCGCTCCGAACACGGCGTGATCCCGGGCGCGCGCATCCAGTGCCTGACCTTGGAGTCGAGGAGCAAGGCGGCCTACGTGCGGAATCCCGCGGGCCCGTTCGCACTGCCGAAAGGACAGGTGCGGGCGCTGTGGTTCGGCGTGGATATCCCTGAAGATGCCGCCGGCGGCGCGTACACCGGGGCGGTCACGGTGCAACCTGCGGGTTTGCCCGCGACCAGCGTGCCCATCCGCTTGCGGATATCCGAGGCCGTGGTTGCGGACCAGGGGGATCACGAGCTTTGGCGGCTCAGCCGTTTGCGTTGGCTCGACAGCAGCATCGGGCTGTCGGGAGGGGTCTATCCGCCCTTCGCTCCGCTGCGGATCTCGCAGGAGGGGCGAGCCATATCCACCTGGGGGCATACTTTGGCACTCAATGCCTGCGGCCTGCCGGAGAGGCTCACCTGCGGGGGCGAGGACATCCTGGCCGCGCCGATCACGCTCACCGGCAATTGTGGCGGCGCGCAGTTGGCGCTGCATGACGGCGCGTTCGAGATCACGCAGGCGACCGACGCGCGAGTCGCCTGGCGCGGCGCTGCCAACGCTGGTGCGCTGAAGCTCGCCGTTGACGGCTGGATGGAGTTCGATGGTTGCGCGGTGATCACGCTGCGGCTTGATGCCAAGGATCTTTGCGCGGTGAGCGATCTGGCGCTCAGTGTGTCATGGCGCAGACGGCACGCCGAGCTGGCGTCCGGCATGGGTTACCGGGGGCGGCGGGATGGTGATCGCGCTTGGCGTAAGATCGCGCGCCACGCGGAATGCTTCACCCCTGACTTGTGGCTGGGATCCGTGGACGCGGGGCTGGGCTGGATGACGTGGGACACGGTTCCGTGGCAGGACGTATCACGGGTGGATGCCGCCACCGTCACTGAGAACGACGACGAGGTCGTGCTGCGCCTGAACCTGGGCGCGCACGACCTGGGGCCGGCAGCGACGTGGCAAATGACGTTCGCATTGCGCCCGACTCCGGTGAAACCACCGGACCCGCGTCATTGGGATTTCCGCTACCTGCACCGGGGCGGGGGATTCGAGCCTTCTGATGAGGACACCCCGCAGAGCTATCTGCGCGACAACTGCCTGCGGCTTGATGAAGTAAAGTCGTTGGGAGTCAAGCGCCTTAACTTGCATGATTGGTGGGGACCGGCGTTCAACTACCCCTGGCAGTGGGAGGGACCGGACAACCTGTCACGGCTGACGGCGGAGGCGCACAAGCGCGGCATCTTGGTCAAGGTCTACAACTCGGGGCGTGAATTGTCCACGCTGGCGCCCGAGTTTTGGGCGTTGGTATATGAAGGTTTTCGGTTTCCCGATGCGGATGACCCGAACCCGCGGTTGCGCTTCCAGGATGCCTGGCATGAGAATCACCTGCCCGACGGATTGCCCCCGGGCTGGCCGCGCTTGCACCGCGACCTGGGCAACGAGCACACGGTGGGGATGGCTAATGATAAGCGCACTGGAAACTTCTATCTCGAGGCCATGCGCTACATGACGCGGCACTTCGGCACCGATGGCGCGTATTGGGACGGCGCCGACGGTTCGACGCTGGCGCACCGCGAGATGGCCAAGCGACTGTGGACCATCTTCCAGGAGACGCAGCCCGCGGCGACGATCGACGCGCATCACGGCGACACGTTGCTTGATTCGCCCATCACGACCTACATGTTGTGCCTACCTTTCACCGATAGCATCTGGCACGGCGAAGGTTTCCCCTACGATGCTTTCGACCCCTGGGCGTGGTTGGTGGAGATCTCGGGGGTGCCCTTTGGCGTGCCCTCGGAGATGCTGTCGAAGGAGCAGTACTTCGCCCGCGGAATGCTGTTCGGCATTTGGCCGCGCATGGGCTGGGGGGCGGGCACTGACCGCCAGCAGGCGCTGTGGCGATTTTTCGACCGCTTCGGGATCAAAGACGCGCGAATGTGCGGATGGTGGCAACGGCCGGCCGCCGTGGTCGTGGATCGCCCCGAGACACTGGTGACCGCCTTCTGCCATCCATCGAACGGCGCCCTGCTGGCAATCGCCACCTGGCATCCGCCCTTGGCTGTGTGGCTGGAGCAGAAATTGGATGTCTCGCTGCAACTCGATCGGCCCGCGATGGGCCTACCGCCGGCGGCATTGCAGACGACGGATGTCTTGACCGGCGAAGACGTTGACATCGCTTGTCCGGTTGAGATCTCCACCGACCTCTCCGGCCGGCTGCTGTGGGTGCGGGCCGCCGCAAACAGCTCGCAGTGACGCGACCAGCGCCACCTTGCCCGCGAGAGAAAACCGATCGCGCACGCCCATCGTCGTCACCTGCTCAGCTTGCCGAACTCCGCTGCCAGCCCCTTGCAGTACGCGCTCAGGCCGAGCACGTCCGCGCCCATGGTGACGAACCGGTAACCCATGTCAACCAGCTCGCGCAGGGTGGCCGGCGTGCCGGGTGTGCCGGCGATCTTACCCTCACCTTGGCACACTCGCGCGATCCGCCGGCGAGTTTCCGCGATCAGGGGGTGGTCCCACTGCCCGGGCGCGCCGATGCCCTGGCTGAAGTCGCCGGGGCCGAAGAAGATGATGTCAATCCCCTCCACTGCGGCGATGGCCTCCAGATCAGCCAGGGGCTCGGGGTCCTCGATCTGAACCGCCACGAAGCGCTGCTCGTTGGCTTGGCGCATGTAGTCGGCGAGGTCGAGGTTGCAGTACGCGCCATCGGCGTTGCCGCCGTCAACCGGCCGGCGCCCGAGCGGGTGGAAGCGAGTCATCCGCACCACTTGCCGGGCGTCCGCCAGGCTCATGACGTGCGGCACCATGATCCCCGCCGCGTCCAGTTCCAACGGCCGCACGTAGTCGCTGTAGCTGCCGCGCGCCACCCGCACGACCACGTCGAGATCGTAGGCCTTGGCCGCCCAGACCTGCTTCTCTATCAGCGACCAGTCGTTGGCGATGTGCTCCAGATCCGCCCACACGCAGTCGAAGCCGGCCAGGCCCACGATCTCCACCGGCCGCGCGTCGGCGAAGTTGACCTTGAAGCAGCTCACCACCTCGCCCGCGCGCAGCTTGCGCAGGACGCGGCTGGGGCGCATACGGAGCGGAATCGCCTCGGACATTCGAGCCTCCTTGCCGGCGCCGGCTACGCCGGCATAATTTCGGCCAGCCCCACCTCGCGCCCGCCTTCCTCGCGGCTGCGGATGCCGGCGATGACGAGCTTCATCAGCTCCTGGGTCTCCGCGAACGGAAACGGGAGCTCACCTGTACGCAGGTACTCGATAAAGGCCGCTAGCTGCGCCTTGAAGGAATGGAACGTGTCACCGGCGGTGACCTGCGCGTGGCCGGCGGTGCCGCACAACTGCAGCGCCCCGAAGGCGCCGAGCATGTCGCCGATGCTCGCCACCACCGCGTCCGCGCCACGGTGGTGTTTGAGATGTACGATATTGCGGTCGCGGGTCCCGGCATTGCGCGCCGAGATGAACCCCGGCCCGAAAATGGGGTAGATCCCCTCCAGGGCGTGGATGCCGTAGCGCTCCCAGGTCTTGGCCATGGTGATACACGCGAATCTGAGCGCTCCCAACTCATGGGTGGAGACTCGGTACGGCATATACTCCTTGCAGTAGCGCATGCAGCTCGACGACATGATGGGCGCGCCCTGTGCCACCCACTCGCTGAAGGTCGCCAGGTCCTGCTCGTTGTCCACCAGCGGTTTGTCCACGAAGATCGGCAGACCGGCCTCCACGAATGGCCGGCACCGCGCCACGTGCTCGTGGCCCTTGTCGGTGGCGATGATGACCGCGTCCACCTGCCCGATCACGTCCTGCGGGCGCGCGGCGATGTTGGGGATGAGCGACGCCTTCGCCACCAGCGGGGCCTGCGCCGGGTCATCGGTCCAAACGTGAGTCACCCGGGCGCCGGGGATCTGAAGCGTGTCCTTGGGTTGCTTGCCCAAGTAGGCGGCGATGGCCGGGTAGGGGCACTTCGCCATCTCCCCCGGATCGTAGCCGTTGAAGATGGCGCTCCAAGAGTAGGGATGTCCGTTGCCGTCCACCATGCCCAGCATGGCCAGGCGGATGTGCTCGCGCTCCAACCAGGGTTTCGCGGTCGCCGACATGACTGCCGTCTCCTTCGCCGCTCAATACCTGCCGTGCTGCTCCACTAGGTCGCTATCGGCGATCATGCGTATTGGCCACTCCTAGTCCACCAAACGCGAAAAGACGCTGTGCGCCACCGGGCCCTTGAGCCGGGCCTTGACCTCCCCCGTCGTCAGGGCGGCCGCGATCTCGGCGAACACCTCATCTATGGCCTCGCCGTAAAGCCCGACGATTTCATCCGTATGCGCCAGCGTCGGGTAGATGCTCGTTCCCGCCAGAAAGCCCCGCTCCAGCATGAGCTGCGTGTAGAGGGTGCGCAGCTCCGGGGCCAGCTCGTGGTCGAAGGCGAACCGGGCCAGGCACGGGTAGCCGCCGTCCACCGTTACCGGCAGGCGGTGCTTGTCGGCATGGGCCCGCCAGAGCGCCTGCACCTGGCCGCCGACGCGCGCCACATGCGCCGGCGCGTCTACCTGCCGCAGCTTGTGCACGGTCGCCAGCGCTGCCGCCGGGCCGACGCCCTCGGTCCAGTAGGTGCTGCTGATGAACGACTCGTGAGCGCCCGCCATCGCTTCGCGGGTGCCGATAACCGCGCCGATGGGGTGGCCATTGCCCAAGGCCTTGGCGAAGATGGCCGCATCCGGGTTGACCCCCAAGCGCAGGTGAGCGCCGCCGAAGTGCAGGCGCCAGCCGATGCTGATCTCGTCGAAAACCAGCAGCGCCCCCGCGCGGTGTGCGCTCTCCCGCACGAACTCCAGGAATCCCGGCTCCGGGTCGGCGTGGCGACAGGGCTCCATGATCACCGCCGCCAGCCGGTCGCCGTGCGCATCGAGGATCGCCTGCAGGTCCTCGCGCTGATTGTATCTGAAGGTCAAGGTGGTGCCGCGCAGCTCGGCGGGGACGCCCGTGGGAGACAGTCCCGGCAGCAGATGTCCTCGCAGGGCATCGGTCTCGCCCAGGTTGGCGGCGAGATACCAGTCGTGCCATCCGCTATAGCCGCAGACGGCGATGAGCGAGCGGCCGGTGGTGGCGCGGGCGATGCGCGCCGCCATGGCGCAGCTTTCGCCGCCGCAGCGGGCGAAACGCACCTGCTCGGCCCAGGGGTGAATCTCGCACAGCAGGTCGGCGAGCTCCACCTCCTCCGGCGGGTTGAGGGAGGACATGCTGCCCAGGTTGATGCGCCGCCGCACCGCGCGCGTGACCTCGGGGTCGCGGAAGCCCAGCAGGCACGCCCCGACGCTGTTGGTGGACATGTCGTAGTAGCGGCGGCCGTCGAGGTCCCATGTCTCGCAGCCGCGCGCCTCGCGGAAATAGGCGGGCCACTGCTCGGGCGCCATCATCTCCGGGCGCTTGCTCACGAGCTGGGTGCCGCCGGGGAGGCGCTGCTTGGCGTGGCGATAAAGGTCCTGGGTGACGGCGCGAGACTGCTGCTTCAACCCGAGCAGGCGCAAGGCGTTGTCGGCGAAGATGTCCTGAAGGTCCGCTGCATTGAGGCCCAAATCGTCTGCCGCCTCTGCCAGTGCGCGCAGGGATTCCAGCCCCGCCAGGATGGGCTCGCACGAGGGGATCAGCTTGTCCCACACCAGCGTGTCGTGCTGCAGCCACGCGAAGCCGTCGCCCAAGGTCACGCAGCGGCCGCGAATTTCGGACACCGGGAAATCGCTGCCCCACAGCAGCCGGCGCGGGCCGAACTCGGTGAGGATGGCCGCGAGCGCGGTCGCCTCGCAGATTCCGGAGCTGTCGAACCACACGTTCTCCAGCCCCCGCAAGGCGGGCAGCCCCTGCACCGTGTTGGGCGCATGAAAGCCGCGCGCGGCATGGGCCAGCAGCACCTTGGCCCGCGGGTACTTAAGGCAGTGCTCGCGCAGCTCGCGCGCGTTGTCGGGGTCGGCCAGGGCGCGGCTCCTTACCAGGTGCACCAGGATGACGAGGCCGCGCTCGTCCGCCAGCTCCCAGGCCCACTGCGGCAGGTAGGCGCCCAGTGCCGCGTCGAAAGTCGGCGTCTCCTTACTGAGCGTGTGGTAGGGCTTGAAACCCGCGAACTGGGGGTGATCGAGACATGCGGCCACGGTGGCGGGCGACCAGTCGGGGGAGATGATGACCAGCCCGCGGCTGTGGGGAAGCGTCTCGCACTGCTCCAGGACGAAGGAGTTCTCGCGTGCCAGGCTCGCCAGCTGCGCCACCGTCGGTATGCCCGCGAACAGCGCCCCCACCAGGCGACCCTCCCCCACCTGCCGGCCGACGTGCTCCCGCCATACCTGCGCAGTGGCGACCTCGGGCCCCGTCGTCCACAGGTCGGGCGGCGATACCTTCAGGCTGGCGCGCCGGTAGAGGTGCGCGTGGGCATCGAGCATCCGCTCCGGCAGGCGGAGTCGCAAGTCCTCGGCGATTCTGTCATCGGTGTCGCCGTAGGTCCAATCGCCCTGCATGCTTGATCTCCCGTCGCCCGCGGAGCCCTCCATCCGTGCGCGAACGGCGGGCACAACCCGCGGCGAGGTTGGCGGCCCTTCTTGTCCGCAGCGCCGGTCAAGTCCTGCCCAACCATCCCCCGAGCGTCGGCGTCGGCGCGGGCGGGCCCGCGGTGCGGTGTGACGCTGATCCGACGCGGGGCGGAAGGGTCGCGGCGGAGACAGCTTGCCCCAGGGGGGCGTCGCGAGTCAAGCCTTTAGGCTGCTTGTGCGCCCCGGCGGGGCGGCGGGCGGTGCTGCTCAGGCGCCGCCGAAGATGCGCAGCCAGTGGTGGAGCAGGAACTCGAGGCGGTCAATGAGCAGGGACATGCGGCCCATGACGGTGTTGCCGAAGATGGCGCCGAAGGCGACCATGAGCAGCCAGCGGCCCAGGCGCGTGCTGCCCTTGACCACGGGGTGACGCTGTTCGAAGGAGAAGAAGAAGTAGCTCATGACGGTGATGATGGTGATGAAGAAGAGCAGGCTGTTGGCTTGCACATAGGGGGCGCTGTGGCTCCACAACGGCTTGAACGAGGCCTTGAGCTGGGGCGCGAGCTCGGTGACGAAGCCGACCATGCCGTAGCCGGCGGCCAGTCCGATGAAGGTCCCCACCGCGAGCCGGTTCATCCACGACCAGCGCTTGGAGTACACGGTGTAGAACATCGCCGCCACCAGCAGGGCGAAGACCCAGTACCACTTGTGTTCGAGGGCCAGAGGATTCCACCACTTGGGCTCGAGCACCTGGGTGATAACGATATAGAAGCCGTAGCCGGTCGCCAGGCCGACCAAAACATGCTCGAAGAAACGAAACACCACGTTCTCGCGGTAGAGAATGGAGTAGATGGCGAGAGTGGCGATGGCGGAAAGCCACACGGCGAGGGTGCCGGCGAAGACGTGGTGGCGGATGCCGAAGTAGGCGCCCGCCCCGAACACGCCCAGCCACATGAGCAGGCGCAGCAAAGGAGACCTCATGAGCCGCCGAGCCTCCGCTCCGGAGCCTCGCCCCGCCGCCGCGCGCGGAGGTAGAGGATATTGCCGAGCACGATGAGGGCGATGACCACCGCATGGGCCGATGACTGCGCGGGCATGCGCTTGAGGGCGTCGCCTTCATAGCCCATCAGTTGCTCGTACTCGGCCGCTCCTGCCAGACCTTTGAGCACGCCGACGATCTGGTGGGCGTCATAGAAGGGAAACGCCTCCGGCCCCATGACGCCGGTGCAGGCGTAGGCGATGGGTGTGCGGTAGATGCCATAGATGAAGTCCACCCACGTTTGCAGGCTCAGGCTGGGGGTGATCTCGATCACCAGCCCGATGTCGCGCACGGTCTTGATGCCGGCCATGACGGGGCGCGAGGTGATCGGCTTGCGAAAGATGTCCCGCTTGATGGTGCCGGGGATATTCTTCGCCCAGCCGCGGATCATGGGAATGCCGCCGATGTTGAAGCCCCAGTTGACCCAGTCGCGGCCATAGCGGCGGCCGTATTGTGCCTGGCAGCGCTCGGCGATGGCCTGGCCGAGGCCGGGGCCGGCGGGATCAACGAAGCCGAAGATGGCAAAGCGCTTGCCGGCCTTGAAGCAGTGGCGAATGAGGGCCTCGGTTTGGGGGCCGTTCTCGCCGATGGTGCCCGGCGCCCAGCTGCACGAGATTACAATGAGCTTGCTCGCCGGCACCGCCTCGATCGCATCGTAGATGTCGCGCGCCGGCTTGCTGACGTACATGACCGCCTTGACCTTGACCAGCAGAAAGGCGGCGGTCGCGATCGCCAGCGCCAGCCAGATCACGCGGCGGGACCAGAATTGTGAATCACGCCCCAACTATAGCTCCTGCTCGAAGAAGGCGCCGCGCTCGAGGTTGAGCCACAGGCGCAGCGACATGGCGAGGCCGCCCACGAGGATGCCGAAGCCGACCGCGCGCAGGCCCGCCATGCTGAAGACGCCGAGGATCCAGTTGGCTATCGCCTCCGTGCGCAGGTGCGACAGCGGGCCGGTCATCGGCAGGTGGTGGGTGACCCACATTCCGAGCGGAACCTGCCCCAACATGCAGATGAATGCGGCGACCATCATGAAACCCGCCTCCGCCGAGCGCACGCGAAATGCGCGAAACGCCGCGGTCGCCATGTAGAACGCCAGCACCGAGAATAGGGCCGCCCCCAACGGCACGTAGGTGCTGATGAACAGGTAGTCGTACACTTGCCGCACCGAGAGGTTCCGCAGCCCCCAGTGGTCGTGCACCAGGATCGCCTTAGGCGCGTATGCCTGCCACAGGCCGAATGCCGCCATCGCGGCGAAGGCGACGAAGAACGCGATGCTGTTGTAGTAGCCCGGACGCCGCGCAGCGATATGCTTGCCGTGAACCAGCGAGAGGCTGAAGGCGCCGAGGAAGAAGGTGAAGCCGAAGATCACCGAGGTGGCCGCGCCGACGGGATCCAGCATCGGGGTGAAGGGATTGGTGTGACTGGGGCGCCAGAAGAAGATGGCGCTCTTCTCGGGCAGGTAGAACTCGAGCGTGTAGAAGAGGCCCGCGACGAAGGTCATGAACACCACCACGCGCTTCTTCACCGACGCCGGCAGCCGGTGCAGCAGGTACATGACGGCCGCCCACAGCAGCACCGACGCGCTCACCGCGCCGTAGAATGCGCCGCCCTCGACGGGCCTGAAGATGGGGCTCAGCGCCTGCACCAACGCCCACCAGGCGACCGCCCCGATGAGCCCGCCCATCACGTATATGGTGACGACTATTGTCCACTTGCGGGTTCGCATTGGGTTAGTCCGTCCTCACCCCCCGAACAGCCAGCGCGCGAGCCACTGGTTGACGAAGTGCAGCGGCGTGCCGGGAACCGCGGTCAGGGTGCCCGCCACGACCAGCAGCAGCAGCAGCCCTTTGCCGATATCCTGGCCGACGAGACTGCCCAGCAGCGTCGGCTCGCGGGTGAGATACGCGCTGGCGGCATAGTATTCGTCGCCGATGATGGTGTAGTCGCACGATGCCAGAAAGAAGGGCACCTGCGTGGTGGCCGGGGTGCCGGCGATCTGGATCGCGCCCACCTCCTGGCCGGTCTCGGACAGCAGCAGCGACTCGGCGTAGAAGTAGCCGAAGAAGAACGTGGAGGCGACCTTCTCGCGGTTGATGAGGCCCATGACGCCGGCCGCGTAGGCGAACTGCTGGTCGGAAAGGAAGCGCACGTCCTCGGAGCGGAAGGCGTCGGGCTTGCCCTCCACGGCATATGCCTCGCGCACGAGCTGCTCGGCGATGGCGAACACGACCGGGTCCACCACCGGCACGATCAGCCGGTTGCCGTAGCGGGCGGCCAGCCGAGCGACGTGCTGGGCGATGACGAGCGCCTGCAGGGTGTTGATGTCAATGGAGCTGAGGCCGGTCGAAAACAGCATCGGGCGGCCCATCTCGGTGGCGCGGCCGACGGCTTCATCAATCGCCGACAAACCGGGTATGCGGCGGATGTAGAGGTCCCGGCCGCCGCGCGCGGAGAGGATGGTAATGAGGATGGTGACGCTGATGACGCCAACGATGGCGATATGCAACAGGTTGGCGTGTTCGAGGCTCATGTGATCACTTGTCCGCCGCTGGCGCGTCCCGCTCTTCTGCCAGTTCCTCGATGCGCGCGACGAGCAGGTCCAGGCTGTCCTCGGACTCCAGCACTCGCGCCAGCGCCTCGATCTCCGCCGGCGGGATGAACCCTCCGATCAACGGCATTGTCGCCAGCGCCCCCTGTCCCGCCAGGAACGTCAGCGGGCGGTTGGACTCCAAAAACAGCAGCGCCGGCGTTTCCAGCCGCCGCTCGACGATGATCCTCCCCACGCGCTCGATGACCCGGTCGCGCAACTCGCGATCGGCATCCGCCAAGTCGGCGCTCACAAGACCGTGCCCCCACCCCGGTGGGCGCGGATGGCGTCGGTGACCGCCGCGTCGTTGCCCTCCAGCCACAGGTAGATGCCCCGGTAGGCCTCCAGCCGCGACCGGTGACCGAGCGGGCTCAGCTTGATGCCCCGGTCGTCGCGATAGCAGCGTCGGATGTCGGCCCAGGGCAGGTGGCGCACGGACAGAAAGTTGCGACACCACACGCCGTCGGCGCCGATGCGATAGCTGATGGGCAGTAGGAATTCGGCGACCGCCGACAGCACCAGGAAGCCGGCGATCACGGCGGCCAGGGGGTGCCCCCAGAGGACATAGGCAGCGGCCGCGCTGGCGGCAACCATGCACAGCGCGAGGGCGGCACGCAACGGGTGGCGCCGCGCCAGGTGTACCCGCCATTTCACAGCCGCGGTCGGCTGGATGCCGGAGATAGTGGACTCGGCCATGCGCTGACCCACCGCCGGGGATTACGCCGCCGGGGTGGTCAAGTCCTCCTCGCGCGGCGGGCGCCCATCATCGCCGCAGCGATCGCGACCGCCACGACCACGCCGCCTACATCGGCCATCCAGTCCAACGGGTCGGGCGTCCTGCCGGGCACGAAGTGCTGATGGAACTCATCACCGGCGCCATAGATCGCGCCCACCATCATCGCCAGCGCTCCCGCGCGCCCCACGCCCAGCGGCGCCGCCGCCCACCACAACAGCGCTCCGAGCACCGCGTATGCCGCGAAATGCGCGGCCTTGTCCGGCACCTCGATGCCGCCGGGGACATCCACGCCGCTCGACAGCCAGAAGATGACGGCCATCCACCCCAGGGCGGGGAGCCAGCGAGATGTGCTTCTCATCGCACGGCCCCCGGTGATGGCAATCGCGAACGCAGGTAAGGGCATGGCATGGCGTGCCCTTACGCGCGCCGCGCATCAAGGCCGCGCGTCACAGCCCCAGTTCGTCGCGCATGTACGCACGGCTCTCGGTGATGGACTGCCGCACCTCCTTGTCGGTGCGATCCTGCTCGCAGACGATCCACTCGGGATTGACCGCCAGGGCGGCGGCGGTCGCCGCCTTGAGGTCAACCTCCCCCTGCCCGAGCTCCTTGAACACCCCCGGCGCGCCGTCCTTGAGGTGGAAGTACGGCGCGCGGTCGGCGTAGCGCGCGATGAAGTCCACCGGGCGCTCGCCGCCGATGTGCACCCAGTAGACGTCAATGCACAGCTTGACCACCGCCGGATCGGTCAGCTCGGCGAGGCGGTGGATGCCCCTGACGCCGCCGAATTCCTTAAACTCCGAGGCGTGGTTGTGGTAGCAGAACACCACGCCCGCCTCCTGGCAGCGCCGCCCGACCGTGTTGAACACCGGCGCCGCCTTCTCGTAGCACTCGATGCCGTCTCCCTGCGCCACATCGGAGCAGATGAAATAGCGTCCCCCCACCTGCGTGAGAGACGCGAGAATGGTGTCAACGCGTTCGGCGGAAACGACATCTCTGAAGTCGCCGTGGATGCCGGCCACCGCCAGGCCGGTCTCGGACAGCAGGTCCTGCACGCGCGGATCGCCAATCTGCAACCGGGCGCCGCTCTCGATCGCCTGGTAGCCGGCCTGCTTGATCTCGCGCAGCACGCCGCCCAGGTCCTGAGCCGTGCGCCCGCCGTAGATGATAAGCTGGAGTCCAATCCTCGGTTTGCTCATGCGAAACCTCCCTGTGTCGGCAGCGGGCAAGCAGCCGCCCCTGCCCGACAGAAGGTTCGCCTGTCACCGCGCGTTTTCCTCTCTTGGGTGGGCCGGGGCGCACGATGCCTACCCTGGTCCCGCCCAGGCGTGTCGCCTTGGGATCGCATCCGCGGTCGCGATTGTGCGGATGCACTGGCAAGGCCCTGCCCTGCCGCGGGGAAGGAATTGCAGTTGACACGATGCTGACGCAGCCAGGAGGAACCGATGAGCGACGTCGAGGAGTTGGTTACCATTCTCAATCAGGCGATCGAGGTGGAGTACGGCGCGCTGTTCCTGATGCCGCAGCACATCGCGCAGTTGCAGGACCCGGAGCTGGCGGCGGCCCTGCGCGAGGCGTGCCGGGACGAGCTGGAGCATGCCGAGACCACCGCGCGGCTGATCTATGCGCTGGGGGGCATCCCCAAGGGAGACTTCAAGCTCCTGCGCCCGATGTCAACCCCGCAGGAGATGCTGCGCGCCCACATCGAAGGCGAACGCCGGGTGATCGAACTGTACCGACGAGCTGCCGCCAAAGCCCGCCGACCCGAGCACAAGGACATTCTGCGGCGGCTGCTCGCCGACGAAGCGAATCACCAGGCGACGTTCACGCGTTTGCTGAGTCAGCTCGAGTAGCAGGCCGAAGGCTCGGCCGAACCGGGGCCGAGCGTTAATGAGCCTGCAAACCGGGTTACTGGCGCGTGGAGGGCACTCCGCCCGCCGTCTGCAAGCCGGCCCGGACCTTCCACACACCGTCCTCGCGCATCAGCCGAATCGTAAGTGACCGCGGCGTGCGGTCAGCGGCGCTCTCGGCCGAGGCCGTGACGGTCGCCGTTTCCGCACTGACCGGCCCGGCAACTTTGATGTCCTCGTCCGTCACATGGGTCGCCCCCGGGGCCAGGAAGGAGTAGGTTGCCCGCCAGCCGGAGGCGGCGAGACTGGCCGCTTCCACGGGATCGGTTTCGTGCGTGCGGCCGTGTTCGCGGTAGATGGCCTCGATCGCCTCCATCTCTGCCTTGACGGCGACCAGGGCCATGAGGGTTTGCTGGTCCTCCTCATCCAGTGCCCGAATGAGGGCCTCCGCCACTTCGCTCGGCGTGCTCTCCGACGAGAGTGAAGCGGGGTAGGCGGGCATGGCCTCGTCCGCAGTGGTGGTGTCCGCGTCGCGCTCCGCGCAGCCGGTCGCGACGAGAGTGACTGCGATGGAGATCGTGATGAGGGCGAGTGAGAGAGGCGCGACTCGGGCGCGCCGACGGTTCCGGCGGCTACCGCCCTGAGCCTGGGGTGAGCTGGTCACGTCACGTCCTCCTGGCGGGCATCAGCGTTGGCATGGTCTTCCACGATGGGCATCTTCGGCCCTGTCGGGAGTCAGGCCTTCGAGTGTCTGGCGAAACCGCCCCTTCACAGAGTGTCATCCCGAGCCTTTCGGCTCGCTCGGGGTGACATTGCGCGAGGGTTGTTCTGGCGGCTGCCAGGGAATGGCCTGAGAGCTGCCGCGAAGAGGTCGTTGACTATGGCCGTGCCCGATCCGTGGGAGGGGACGGGTGGGGCGGTGTCAGGTCACTGAGTCCGCAACCAGCGCGGCGGGCGCTGATGCATCTCCCCGGCGGTCGAGGCGGCCGCTGACGGTGATGATCGGCTGGGTGAAGATGGCCTTGCCGCAGCGCTGATAGACGGCATCGAAGACGGTCACATCCAACATCCCGGTCTCGTCTTCGAGGGTGAAGAAGACGACGGTGCGGCCGCTCTTGGTGGGTGGGCGATGGGGGCGAATGATGAGCCCCGTCACTTTGACCCGCCGCCCGCTGCGGCCGCGCCGGGCGGCGGCGGTGGTGACGATCCCCTGGCGGCGCAGGCGCTCGCGGATCAAGCCCACCGGATGCGCGCGCAAGGCGAGGCCCAGAATATCGAACTCGTAGCGCCATTATTCGCGGGGGGAGAAGTCGGGGGCATGGGTACTGGATTGCGCTGAGGAGGGAAGGACACCCCGAGCGGTCGGGGTGCCGCATTCCGGAGGACCATTGTCACCCTGAGCGCACTCGAAGGGCTCGGAATCAGCGTGCCGACGCATGTCATTCTGAATGCCGCGCGGCGGAATGAAGAATCCCCTACCAGGGATGCTGTCGGCCAGGTCCGAGGCGCAATGGGGTGGGGGATTCTTCGTCTTCAGCTCAGAATGACAGTGCTCGACCGGGGACAGGTTTCCCGTCAAGCCGGCGCTGCTGAGCGCCGCGTCGAGGTCCCACAGCGCCTCGCGCCGATGGGGGCATAATGCATCGAACGCCCCGCACAGAATCATATTCCGCGCGAGGTCGCGGTCAATGGCGACGCGGCGGCGGAAATCCTCCAGCGAGCGGAACGGCCCCGCCTGACGCGCATCAAGCACGGTTCTTAGCGACCCCTCTCCCATCCCTCGTATCTGCACCAGCCCCACGCGGATGGCCCGCGAGCCACGAGCCGGAGGGACACCCCGAGCGGTTGGGGTGCCACGTTCGACGGTAAATCCCGCCGCGCTGTGGTTGACATCCGGCCCCAGCACCGGGATGCCGCGGCGCTTGGCCTCCCACACCAGGGTGTTGGGCGGGTAGAAGCCCATCGGCTGGTGCGACAGCAGCGCGGCGTAGAACTCCGCCGGGTAGTGCGCCTTGAGGTAGGCGGTCTTATAGGCGGTGTCGGCGAAGGCGGCGGCATGGGCCTCACAAAAGCCGTAGCCGGCGTAGGCGCGGATATAGGAGAAGATCTCGCGCGCCACCTCGTCGCTCACGCCGCGCGCGACGGCGCGCGCGATGAACTGCTCGCCGATGCGCTCCATCTCCTCCCACGAGCGGTGATGGGTCATGGCGCGGCGCAGGCGATCAGCCTCGCCCGGGGTGAAGCCGCCGATGGCGATGGCGATCTCGATCACCTGCTCCTGAAACAGCACCACGCCGTAGGTCTTGGCGAGAATGCGCTCCAGGGCGGGATGCAGATATATCACCGGCGCGCGCCCGGCGCGGCGCTCCAGGTAAGGCTCGACCATGTCGGCCAGGATCGGCCCCGGGCGGATGAGCGCCACCGCCGCCACCAGGTCCTCGAAGCGCTCGGGCTGCAGCCGCGCGTGCAAGGCCCGCTGCGCCGGGCTCTCGAGCTGGAACATGCCCACCGTCTCGGTGGCGGCGATGAGATCATAGGTCGCCCGGTCGTCATCGGGGATGGCGTCGTAGTCGAAGCTCGCGTCGCGCGTGCGGATGGCGCGCGCGGCGTCATCCACCGCCGACAGCATGCGCAGGCACAGCAGGTCGAGCTTGACCAGGCCCAGGTCCTCGATATCATCCTTATCGAAGTGAATGACGGGGATGCCCTTGGCGGCCATTTGCAGGGGCGAAAGGTTGGTGACGGGATCGCCGGTGATGACCAGGCCGCCGAGGTGGGTGGAGAGGTGGCGCGGGAAGCCGGCCACCGCCTGGCAGATGTCGAGCAGCTTACGATAGCGCGCGCGAGGCAGGCCGCTGTCGCGCAGCTCGGGCACCGCGTCGAAGGCCTCGGCGATGGCATCGGCCGCCAGGTAGGGCAGATGGCGGGCGAGGCGATCGAGGTCCTCGGCGGGGAAGCCCATGGCCCGGCCCAGGTCGCGCACCGCGCTGCGGGCGCGGAAGGTGTTGTAGGTGGCGACGGCGGCGACGTGCTCGGCGCCGTAGCGGACGATGACGTAGTCGGTCACCTCGTCGCGGCGCTCGGCGGCGAAGTCAATATCAATATCGGGCGGGGCCGCGCGCTCGAGGCTCATGAAGCGCTCGAAGAGCAGCTCGCGGGCGACGGGGTCCACGCCGGTGAGGCCCAGGCAGTAGGCGACCAGGCTGTCGGCGGCGGAGCCGCGGCCGGCATAGCGAATGCCGCGGCGGCGGGCGAATTGCGCGAGGTCCCACACGGCGAGGAAGTAGTCGGCGAAACCGAGCTGGCGGATGACGGACAGCTCGTGGCGCAGGCGCTGGGCGACCGCGGCGTTGATGCGTCCGTAACGCCGCCGCGCACCCTGCTCGGCCAGGCGCTGGAGCATGGCGTCGGCGGTGTCGCCGTCGAGCCCCGGGTAGGCGGGAAAGCGATACTTGCCGGGGCGCAGCGCCGGCGCGCACATCTCGGCGATGCGCCCGGCCGTCTCGACGGCTTGCGGATGGTCGCGGAAGAACTCGCGCATCTCCCGCTCGGAGCGCAGATAGCAGTGGGCGTTGAGGCGACGCGCGGGGTGGACGTCGTCGAGCCGGGTGAGGGTGCGGGCGCAGGTCAGGAGGTCGTGGACGGGAAAGTCCGCGCGGGTGCGATGGTGCACGTTATTGGTGGCGACCACGCCCACGCCCAAATGCTGCGCGAGTTCCGCCAAGCGGCGGTTGAGGCTCGCGGCGCCGGGCAGCAGAAGGTTCTGCATCTCCAGGAAGAAGCGGTCGCCGAAGATGTCGCGGCAGCGCCGGGCCGCTTGCTCTGCGGCGGCGAACCGGCGCCGGCGGATGAGCGCAGGCACCTCCCCCCTCATGCACCCCGACAAGGCGATGATGCCCGCGTTGTGCTCGCGCAACGCGTCAAGGGAGGCGGCGGGATGCAGGCGCGGCGATCCCAGGTGCGCCTGCGTCAAGATGCGGCAGAGGTTGGCGTAGCCGCTGGGGTCCTGCGCCAGCAGGGTCAAGTGATGGCCGCCCTCCAGTGTTGCCTCGGCGCCGGTGATGGGCTTGATGCCCGCCGCCGCACACACCTGGTGGAAGCCGACGGCGGCGGAGAGGTTGTCGTGATCGGTCACCGCCAGGGCCGGCATGTCGCACGCCGCCGCCGCCGCGACCAGGTCCTCGATGGAGCTGGCGCCGTCGAGGAAAGAAAACGGCGAATGGACATGAAGATGCACAAACATCGTCGTCTTGGCGGTTGAATCCGTGTCATCCGCGTCATCTGCGGAGCGGACTCCCTCAGTCATAGCTGCGGTAGAGGCGCCAGCCGGCGGGGGGCTGGTGGTGCAGCTCGTAGATCGCCCCGCCCACGGCCTGCACGCGATAGACCCGGCGCGCTTGCTCGCCCTGCCACCAGCAGCCGGCCTCCTCCCAGTGGTCGAGGATCTCGCTCACGACGATGCGCCGACCGCGCCAGTGAAAGGCCCGCGGCCGGCCCTCGCTTTCCTCGACCATGGGCAGCGGTAGATCGAGGCGCTTGGTCATTATCCGTCATCCGCAACGGCCGCGAGCATGCGCTCTCGCCGCGGCACCTCGAGCTGTGCCCCCAGCCGCACGCTCTGGCTGCCGAAACGTTCCTGCGCCGCCGCCAAGGCCTCCCCGGCACGCCGGCGATTCATGTGGCACCCCGACCGCTCGGGGTGTCCCTCCCGCGCGCGCGGCGGCAGGTCGCTGAAGAGGTCGTGCTGCACGGCCGAGCAGCGGCGCAAATTCGATGCCTGGATCGTTATCTCCGTCACCGGCCCCGTGAGCTCCATGCGGACCAGCAGAAGCTTGCACCCACTCAGGAGCTCGCGGTCTCGGTTCGCCGGCGAGCGCAGCCGGAGGGTGCGGGCAATCCGTCGCCCGCCCTCGGGCTCCACCTGCAGGGACAGGCGGCAACATGCTTCTCGTCGTTCGCGCAGCCGGCTCGCGATTTCGGCGGAGAGCTGGCGCAGGCAGTAGTCCACGCCCTCGGCGTTACCAATGCCATCGGCCACGGCGAAGCGAGCCTCGATGACGCGCGGCGGATAAACGGGCTTGACGGGGGAATCGTCAACCCCGCGCGCGAGATCACTCACCCGGCGCGCGCCGCGGCCAAACCATTGCGCCAGGCGAGCCCGGGGCACCCTTTGGAGCAGGCCGATAGTCGTAATGCCCAGCGCTTCCAAGTGTGCGATGTCATCGCCGTCGAGCATCCACATCCGCGACAGGGGCAACGAGGCCAAAAAGCGAGCTTCCTCCCCTATCACCACTACCGTGCCCGGCTGCTCCAGGGCGGCTATTCGGGCCACCAGCTTGCTCGATGCAGCCCCCACCCGGCAGGTGAAGCCGGCCCGCCTTTGCACCGAATCGGCAATCATGGCCGTTATCTCGGAGGGCGGGCCGGCCCCTGTCAAATCGAGGAAGAGTTCGTCAAGGCGCCGCGGCTCGATCGCCGGGACGTAATCCGCACAGATTCGCAGCACGCGCTCCTGCGCGGATTGATAGAGATCGCCGTCATAAGGCAAGCGCTCGGCGCCTGGTGACACCGCGTATGCCTGGCCGAGCGACATGCCCGGGCGCAGGCCCGACTCCTGGGCGGCGGAGGATACTGCAAAGACCCGGCCGCGCACATGGATCGCCACCGAATGCCCACCAAGGTGCGGGCGTCGCTGCGTCTCGGCCTCGATATATAATCGCGGCAGAATCAGACAACCGAGCAACAAAGCGTCTCCCCCCATAATGTAAACATCTGTTTGCATTATACCACACCAGCGTGGTTTGTCAAGCGCGTGAACGCGGAGGGTATAATCAAAAAGTTGGCATCTCGGAGGAGGCATTCCCCTCCCTGCCAAAGCCTGCCCGGTCGAAGGTGAGAGGAGTGGGCACCGGATCACGCGGAAGGCTTCGGGGATGTCATTCCGCGGGAGCGACGCGACCGGGATGACACACCCATGGGGTGAGCGCTTCACGTTGACGATGCATGATCTGGGTTAGAACCGCCAGGTCGTCTGCCCCTCCCAGAGCAGCTCGTTGCGCTCATTGATGCGCGCGCCCAGCGCCACCGAGGGCAAGACCTCGTAGGCAAGGACGAAGTCCCACTCCCGGATGTCCGCGGACACGCTGCGCAGGTAAGTAACATACACGTGCTCCAGAACGTAGCCGCCGACGCGAACCCGCAGCGGCTCGTAGCGGTTGTACTCGACGCCGAATTCCTGCAGCCCGAGTGCGCTCGCCAGGGCGCGCTCGAGGGGGTAGAGCACGACCCCGCCCAGACCGGTGGTAACCACCGCACTGGTGGAGCTGCCCAGCTCCGAGGTTACGGTCCCCAGGGGCAGGCCGGTGACCAGCGCCCACAGCCTCTGCTCATCCAGCGCAGGCACCGACCGCAACTCGACCAGCGGCTCGGCGTTGGGATCGGTGAGCGGCCCCGACATGGCCAGGTACACCCGGTACCCGCGCACATTGGCCTCGGCATCGAGCCGCATGACGACGCGTACCTCCGCTGCCGGCGGCAGACCGGGGCCGGGCGCGCTGGGCGACGACACGGTCGCGTCCAGGGACGCGTAGCTGACCCGGAAATGGGCGACGGGCAGATCCACCGTGCCGCGCCGGCTCTCGAGCGTGGCCGTGGCGACCGGCGCTGTGAGCCGGCCTCCGATATGCCCGTTGCCGGATACCTGCATTGACATCGTCGGTGTGCGCAGCCATAGGTTGGGGTCGAACTCCACGTTGATCGCAAGCAACGGGTCGAAGAGCGAGCTCTGCGCCAGTGGTCGCAGTGCCCCTCGCGGCGGCAGGCCGAGATCCCCGGACGCCAGCAGCACCCGGCCGCGCACTGCGGGCGGCGTGTCGGCCTGCGGCGGGCTCGCCAGCGCCAGGTCGGCGTCCACCTTGCCCACGAACAGCGGAGCGAAATCGAGATCGAGACCCGCACCGGCAAAGGTGAGGTCGAAGCGATTCGACATCAGCTGCGATGGACGCAGGCTCACCAGGCCGACCTCCCCACGCGCCTTGAAGGCGCCGTCGCCCACCAAGCCGGTGACGCCCTCCACCAGCACCCGGCGCCCCTCGAAGCGGACGCTGCCTTCGAGGGTCCTGACGCCCACCTGTGGCGCGCGCAGCTTGACGGTCCCGTGGCTGACCTTGATCGCGCCGAACAGCTCGGGGCGCCGGAGGGTTCCGCCCATCACCACCCGCCCATCGAGCGCGCCGGCGGACTCGGCGACGGCGGGCGCCACGCGCGCCAGGAGCGCCAGGTCCTGCCCCTCCAGATTGAGGGCCGCCGAGAGCGGGCGGGCGGCATCAATCCCCAACGGCCGCCAAGTTATGGGCACCGCGCAGCTCGCGTGTACGACGTGAGGCCCGAGCGCTACCACCACGTCATCCGCCACCAGCGAATCACCTTGCACCTCGAAGCGCGACACCCGCAAGTGCTCGACCCGCAGCCCTCCCGCGGCGAGATCCGCGACCTCGATCGAACCTACGATCGTGGGCCGCTGCATGGTGCCGCCGACGGAGGCGGAAAGGTCCGCCGATCCGGATACCTGCCGCTTGAGACCCAGCCATGGTTCGAGCAGCTCGGCGCGCACGTTGTATGCGTCCACCTCGAGCGCAAGCTCGCCGTCGAGCTCCACCGTGCCGCTCGCCATTGCGTATGCCGCCCCTCGGCGCGCCTCGAAGCGCCGCACCTCCAGCGCGTGGCGGCGCAGGTTGACGGCCGCGGTGACGTCGGGTATGGGCGCGCCCGCGATGGAGGCATCGCTAACCTGGAAGCCTACCTCCGCCAGCGGCGCCCGCCACGGCCCCGAGACGGTCGCCTGCAAGTCGAGGTTGCCGCGCACCGGCGATGGCGCCGTCGCCACGGCCTGGCCCACGCGCCCCGCGACCGAATCCGGGGGGAAACGCTCAGCCATCGCCTGCAGGGCGGATCGCAGGCGCCCTAATCGGCCGCCGGTGATGCTCGCCTCAAGCTGCACGGTGCGGCTGGCGATGTCGGCCCAGCCCGCCGCCTGATAGCGCGCCGGTCCCTGGGCGAAGGACAGGCGCAGCTCCATGTGCTGCGGCGGGTCGCCGGGGCGCGCCTGCGCTGTGGCCTCGGTCAGCACTTCAGCCCCAATCGCAATGCGCTCGCAGCGCGCGTCGGCGGTAAGCAGCGGTCGGCGCACGGTGCCGCCGATTTCTCCGCTCGCGGTCACGCGCCCACTGACATCAAGCGGCAGACCGAGGGAGGCGCGAGGCGGCAGGTCCGCCAATTGCACATCGGCGGAGTAGGTCAGCCGCAGTTCGCCGTGGGTCGTAATCTCGCCCGCGGCGGTTAGCTGTGACTCGCCGGCTTGCGCCCGCGCCTCGCTGATGCGCGCGACGCCGCCTGCCAGGTCGAAGCGCGCCTGCGCGTAGTCGCCCGCGATTCCGCGCCACATGGGACGATAAAGCCGCACCCAGCCCTGTGCGGTGGGCTCGCCGAGCGTCCCCCCGATCTCGACCGATGCCTCGACCCGCCCCTCGACGTCGGCCTCTATTCCCGCCCGCGCCAGCAGCTCGGCAAGCGGAGCATAGCTGACCTCAACCCGGCCGGCAACGCCCATTTGATCGCGCGGGCGGTCCAGCCCGGTCAGAGACCCGGATACCGCGTAGCGCGTGCCAGCTTGATATGCCAGCAACCCGTCCGCGGTCAGCGACTTGCGGGAGGCGGTCGCGGCGCCGCTCAGCAGGTCGAATCGCTGGCCGGCGTACTCAGCGTCGAGCGCCTCGAACCTCCCGGACGCGGTGGGATCGGCGAGGCTGCCGGAGAGGGTGCCGGAGAAGTAGCCAACGCCGCCGACTTCCGAGCGCGCCCCCACCAGCCGGGTGAGAGCGGCAAGGTCCAGTTCGGTGGCGACCACTTGCAGGTCGAGGGTGCCGTCGGCGCCGATGGCGCCTCGAACCACGGCCGTGCCAGCGGGCGAATCAATGCGCGCCGACGCCACTTGGAGCTCCCCGCGCTCCAGGCGCGCCGCTCCGGCGGCCGCGGAAAAGCGGAGGTCGCCGATACGCCCGTCGCGGGCCTCGAAGCTCCCCGCGGCACGTAGTCCGCGCGCGTCCCAGGTGCCTGCCACGTGGGCGTTGACGGTGCCGGCGACCGCCTCGGAGGTCACCACCAGCGGCGCGCGGCCGGCGGCAGGTGCGCCCACGGCCAGCCCGGCCGCGCGAGCCGCCGATACCAGACCCCCGAGGTCCAGGTCTCTTCCCCAAACCTCGAAAGCGACCTCAGTTGCCCCGCGCTCGAGCTTGAGCCAGCCGTCGCCGCTCACCGCGCCCCCTTGCGCGCGCAGGCGCATGCCGCGCAGCCACACCTTGCCGTCGCGGTAGGAAACCTTGGTCGCCAACTCGTTCACTGCCACGCCGCGGTAGCGAACCCGCGGGGAGCGCACCGTCCCCTGGGCAAAGGGGTGGAGGAAACTGCCGCGGACCGCGAGGTCAAGGCTGATGGGAGCAGTCTGGAGCCCGGCAGGAGGGCGAAAGCCCGCCATCCGCGCGGCGGTCTCGAGCGCCAGGTGATCGGTGCTGATGCGCAGGTCAAGCTGCGGCGCCGAGAGGACGCCGATGCTGCCCGAGGCGGCGAATTGCGCTCCGCCCACCGTGCCGGTGACACCCAGCAGCCGCAGCCGGCCGCCGGCGATGATGAGGGGCCCGGTGACGGAACGCAGGAGCTCCCGCCCGCGCCCCAGCCGCAGCGTGGCGTCGCGCACCCGCGCTCGCGCCACATAGTCGAAGACCCATCTCGCATCGCGCTTGGCCACGGCGCCGGTGACGTTGACGTCGGCGCTGCCCCCGAGCAGGTGGACGCCGCCCATCGCCAGACGCGTCCCCCAATCCGCGAGGTTGACGTCGGCGGCCGCGACGTGCAGCACCGTCCGCTTGCCGTCCGAGCTGCCCGCGACGGCGATGCGCTTCATGCCCCCGTCGGCGACCTGCGCGCTCAGGCGAAACACCAATCCCCGCCTGGGGTCGGGGGTCAGGCGGCCCGAGAGGTTGACCAAGCGCATCTGCAGAGAGCGCGTGACCGGCGCCGGAGGCGACTGATCGGTGAAGACGAGGGTGCTGTCCGCGATGGTGACGACTCCGGTGAAGCGTCGAGCCGGCGGCACCCGCGGCTTGAACAGGGAGGCGATGTTCCAGCGCCCGCCCCGGTCGCGAGCCAACTCGACGCGGGCGCCGGTGACACTGACGCGGTCAATCGCGGCTGCGCTCCCCTTGCCGCCCGAGAGCAGCGGGCGCAGATGGTAGCGCACGGCTACGCGCTTCGCCCGCGCCAGGACGCCGCCTTGCGGGCGCTTGCCGTCGGCGATGGTCACGTCGTGCAGCACCGCCCCGCGCAGCAGGCCGCCGCTGATGCCGCCCACGCGCACCTCGCGCCCAAGGGTCTGTGACAACTGCGACTCGACGACCGGGCGCAGGCGGGCGGCCAGCTTCTTCCCCGACAGCGCCGCCACCCCCGCGGCGACGATCACCAGCAGGGGAAGGAGAATGACCAGTATCTTCCAGAGGCGATGCATCGCCGAGGCTACCGTTGCCCGCGGTCCGGCGCGGTCGCGCCGCGCGCCGGGTGACGCGAACTATGATAGGAGCTGCGTACGAACGGCCCGGCCTGGACCTGGTCGAATCCCATCTCCGCGGCTTCGGCCTCCAGCATCGCAAACTCCTGCGGCCGCAGGTAGCGCGCCACCGCCTGGTGGCGGCGCGACGGCTGCAGGTACTGGCCGAGGGTGAGGACGCTGACACCCGCGGCGGCGAGATCGCGCATCACGTCGCGCACCTCGTCGAGGCGCTCGCCCAGCCCCAACATGGCGCCGCTCTTGGTGCGCATGCCGGCCTGCGCGGCCTCGCGCAGCAGCTGCAGCGAACGGTCGTAGTCCGCCCCCGGGCGCACCTTCGGGTACAGGCGCGGCACCGTCTCCACGTTGTGACCGAACACCTCTGGGCGCGCCTCGGCCAGCACCGCCAGCGCCTCCCGGTCGCCGCGGAAATCCGGGACCAGCGTCTCCACCGGCGCCCGGGGCAGCGCGCGGCGCAAGGCGCGCACGGTGGCCGCGAAGTGGTGCGCCCCACCGTCGGTCAGATCATCGCGCGTCACCGAGGTGATGACGACGTAGCCCAGCTCCAGCTCGCGGGCGGCGGCGGCGATGCGTTCGGGCTCATGGGGGTCCGGAGGCTGGGTTACCCCGTGCTCGACCGCGCAGTAGGTGCATCTGCGCGTGCAGCTTTCTCCCAAGATCAAGAACGTGGCGGTGCCGGCGGCGAAGCATTCGCCGACGTTGGGACACTTGGCGGCTTCACAGATCGTGGACACGCCACAGCGTCGCAGCACTGGAACCATCCGCTCCAGGGCGGGCCGCTTGCGATGCCGTGGGATCAACCAGGAGGGCAGGTGTGTTGACATGGATTGTTTCGCCGCGGCCCCAGCCGTCACTCCGCAGCGCGGGCACCACACCAGTATAGGAACCCCCGCCGCGGCGTGTCAAGGCGCGGCACGGCGCGGGTGTGACCGCGGAAAGTGGGGATGGGTCGCGAGAATCTGTAGGGGCGCACGGCGTGCGCCCCCTTCACAGCCGAGGGCGGCTGTGCCACATTCGGGCACACAACCGGCCACCCCAACCAGGAACGGTCACATCCCACGGCGCGCTCCGGGCGCTCTTGCCAGCGCGCGCGAGCGCCGCTATAATGGGCGCTATCGTCGGCGACGCCCGGCGCTTCGGCGCCGCAGCGGCCTACGACGCTTCCGGATGCTACCGTGCGCAGCACGTGTTTTCGTGACAGCAAGGGGCCGCGGATGCGGGAAGCGCGGCTTCGCCCTCAAGCATGAGCAAGGTGATCTGGTGGTGACTCCATCCCCCGTGGTTCGGCCCTTGATCGGCCTCAGATACGCGCGCACCGACCTCAGCGGCGTTCTCGCCCCGCCGTACGACGTCATCGGCCCCGAGCAGCGCGAGCGGCTGCGCGAGCGTGACCCGCACAACGCGGTGCGCCTTGAGCTGAGCTACACGGGCGCCGCGGACGAGGGCGGCGCGGACCGTTACGCGCAGGCCGCGCAAACCCTGCAGGCGTGGCGCCGGGACGGCGTCCTGCGCTACGACGAGGGCCCGAGCCTCTATCCTCACGCCCACGAATTCGCCCTGCGGGGCGAGCGCCTCACGCGCGTGGGAGTGCTGTGCGCGGTGCGCCTGACGCCGTTCGAGCAGGGAGCCGTGCTCCCGCACGAGGGCACCCTGCGAGGCGCGCGCGAGGATCGGCGGCTGCTGATGCGGGCGTGCCGGGCGCAGATGAGCCCGGTGTTCGTTCTGCACGATGATCCCACGGGGGAGGTCGCGCACGTCATCGCGAAGATGACGCGCGGGCAGCCGGTGGCTCACGCCGCGACCGGTGATGAGCGCCATCGCCTGTGGCGCCACCCCGCGGACGAGGTGGCTGAACGTTACTGCGAGCTGGTGGGACGCGGGCCCTTGTTTATCGCCGACGGACACCATCGCTACGAAACGGCGCTCGCCGTCAGCCGCGAGCTTGCTCCGGCCCATCCTGACGCCCCGGCGCAGGCGGCGTTCAACTACGTCCTGGCCGTGCTGTGCCCCGCGCAGCAGCCAGGGATGGTCATTCTGCCGACGCACCGCCTGCTGAAGCTGCAGGGGCGCGAGGAGTGGGAGCGCCTGCAGGCGTTGGCGCAACTGCATTTTATCCGCCGCCGGTTCGACCACGACCCCGCCGACCCGCAGGGCGCGGCGCGTGCGCTCGCGCGTTCCCTGGAACCGCCCCCGGGGGGGGCGCAGTTCGGGATCTACACGCGCGCCGAGGGATACGCGCTGCTGTCGGTCAAGAGCGCGTCCCTGCCGGCGGACGCGGGCCCCGGGGGATACAACCAACTGGCAACCGTGCTCATCCACCGACTGCTCATAGACGCCGTGGTGGGCGAAGAGCGCATTGGCGAACGGGTGACCTACATCACCGACGAGGCGGAAGCCGTGCGCCGGGTGAACGATGGCCGCTTTGATTGCGCCCTATTCCTGCGCCCCACCACGGTCGCACAGATGCAGCGCGCTGCAACCACGGGCCAGCGCATGCCGGGCAAGTCCACCTACTTCTACCCCAAGGCGCCCACCGGGCTGGTCATCAACGACATCTCTCCTCACCTCACCATCCCCTGACCGTCGGCGCGACCGGAGGCGCGGCGCCTGGTCCGCCCCGTATCGAAACTCGCCCTTCACAGCACGCAGGGGTGTGACCTTGCTTTCTTTGGTGCGGCCGCAGACAGTGCGCATCCCTCTCCCTGGAAGAGAGGTCGGCGAGCTCTGGCGAGCCCGGTGAGGGTGGACGGCGGGACTGTTTACCCTCACCCTTCGGCTTCGCTCAGGGCAAGCTCTTGATCCTCTCCCTGGAAGGGAGAGGCGTGATTTGTGGGGCATGCCAATACTCCGAGGTCACACCCGCACGCAGCGCGCGCGCTTGACACCCCACGGGCGAGATGGTACCCTCCCGGTGCGGCACAAGCAGTCCCCACGGCAACCGGCATCAACGGTCTGGAGGGCGCGATGACGGAGGAACAGGCGGCCAAGCGAATCCTCATCGTGGACGATGACCGCGCGAGCCGCGTGCTCATGCGCGCCATGCTCGTCGAGCTCGACCGGCCTTTCGCCATCAGCGAGGCTATCGGCGGCTTGCAGGCGCTGTCTATGATCGAGGCCGCCCCCCCCGATCTCGTGCTGCTCGACATTCTCATGCCCGACCTCGACGGCGTCAGCATCTGCAACACGATCAAGCAGAAGTTCGAGACGCGTGACATCAAGATTCTCATCATCAGCGCCCGCCGCGACGAACGCATGATCCGCGCGGGCCTCCTTGCCGGCGCCGACGACTACATCACCAAGCCCTTCACCCGCGAGCAGATCCTGGCCGCGGTGCGGCGTCTGCTGGAGTGAGCGGGGGCCGCCGGACGGCGACCAGCGCCTTCGTGGCGACGGACGATCCCGGCGCGGCGCACTCACCTCCCCCCTCGAAAACAGCGAGACCGGCAGCCATTACTGACTCCGGTCTCGCGCTGCGGCCTGTTGGCGGCCTACTTCTTCTTCGTCGTTGTCTTGGTGCTCGTCTTGGCTGACTTCTTCTTGCTGCTGCAGCCTCCCATGGCAGTCACCTCCTCACTTGGCTGAGGTTACATGGAATCCTTATACTCCACCCGCGGGCGGCTGTCAATGGCTCCGGCGTCCCTAGCATAGCACACACCCGCCGTCCCGGCGGCGGCTGCTTGCGCCCGCGCCCGGGGCAGGTTCGCGCCAGCCGCGGGCCGCGAGCCGACAGGTGCGGGAATCGGGGCGTGGAATATCCAGTCAGGGGTAGCCATTCGACGGCGGGGGCGCGGGCTCCCGCGAGAGGAGGAACGAGCGATGCGGCGATTGACGACGGCAGGTTTGATGCTCGTGGTGGTGCTGGCGGCGGGCCGGTCCCCAGCGTGGGTTCAGCAGGAGCCGGCCCCGCAGGTCGAGTCGGCGCCGCCGATTGCGCCGGCGCCGCCGGCGGAATCGGTCTTGCTGCGGCTGAAGTTCAAGCCCAATGAGACCATGCGCTACCGGATCTATGCGGAGGCGGAGGGACAAATGCGCACGGACCTGCTCATGCCGGCGGCGGGGGCGGGCATGCCGGGGGAGATACCCATCCACATGGTCGTGCAGGGGGAGGGCGTAGCCAAGGTGCTGGGGGTTGACGCCGCCGGGGGCGCGCGGCTGCGGATGCGCGCCGACAACCTGTCGCTGAAGATGGAGCTGATGGGGCAGCGGATGGAGATGTCGGTCAAAGGCGGCAAGTGCGAGTTCAAGCACAACGATCAGCAGGTCGAGGGCGGCAAGCTGCCCCCGATGCTGGGCAAGATGAGGATACCTTTGCTCCAGGACCCCATCGAGATCAAGCTCGGGCCGCGGGGCGAGGTGCTGGACCTGGCGATACCGGGAATCTCCGACCTCGCCGCGATGGTTCCCGGGATGTCCATGCGGGATATGATGAAGGATCAGATGCTGCTGCCGGAGGAGCCGCTGACGGTGGGGCAACTGTTGGAGGAGTCCCGCAGTGAGCCCCTGCCGGGGACGCAGGCGCTGGCGACGACGAGTGTGAAGATGATGCTCAAGAGCATCGAGACCTGGAGCGGCGGTCGCAAGATCGCCAACCTGCGCGTCGAGTCGGTGACCTCGGCCCACGACGTGGACCTGGGCGCGGCAGCTCGAGCGACCGGTGCCGCCGGCGGCGCGCCGCCGGTGAGCGGCACCATGAGCATGGATCAACAGCTTGCCGGCAACATGCAGTTCGACGCCACTCGCGGGATGATGATGCGCTTCGACTTCCAGCTCAGCCAGCAGATGAGCATGAGCAGTTCCTTCGACGTGCCCAATCAAGGCCCGCAGACCATGAACAGGGACCTGCAGCTCTCGATCAACGGCGCGGTGGCGAAGGTGTAGGCGCAATTCCGCTCAGGCAACCGCGTGCGTGACCGAGCGCCGGGCGCGCCCAGGCGTCAGTGCTCTGCCAGCCGCCGCTTGAGCTCGTTGATGGGTTTGATCTCGAACGGATCCACGCCGTTGAGCAAGGCGAGGTAGAGGCTCGCGAAGTCGCCCAGGTACATGGCGCTGAGCACCCGCGCGAGCGCGGACTCGCCGCGCGCGGGTTCGCGGTACACGTCAACGTCGGCACCCAGCAGGTCGCGCGTGATGTCGAGGCGCAGGCGCATGCGCTCGGGCAGGGCGGGATCGGTGAGCACGATGACGCAGCGCCGCGGCAGCAGGTCGCGACCCAGCTCCCAGCCCACGACCTCGTTGTGATCCAGCTCCGGCAGCTCGTGCGAGAGCGCCAGCGTCTTGGCGTTCTCGTTGCACTGCGTGCGCCAGCGGTAGGCGACCACGCCCAGGGTCGGGGTGGCGCCGTAGATGATGGGCAGGCGGCCCTGCAGCAGCTCCGCGAGCTGCTTGGCGCGGTTGGCGGCGGTGGGCGACTGGGGGCCGTATTCGCGCGCCTGCGCCTGCAGCAGGTCCAGGCATTCGCGGCGCGCCGCGGCCTGATCTCCAATCAGCCCCAGGCGCTCGACCACGGGCACCAGCGACATCAGCAGATACCCGGTCGAGGCCCGCGGCGGCTGGCCTGCGGGGACGATCACGCAGGGCACGCCCTGCTCCCGGCACCGGCGCGCCATCTCGCCGCCGCTGGTCACCCCGATGACCCGCGCCCCGCGCCGCCGCGCCTCGTGAAAAGCGGCCAGCGTCTCCTCGGTGTCGCCGGAATAGGTGACACCGAAGACGAGCGTGCGCTCGCTCACCCAGGCGGGGAGGACGTAGTCGCGAACGGTGGCGGCGGGCACCGACAGCTCGGCGCGGTAGATGGCGGCCAGCAGATCGCTGCCAATCGCCGAGCCGCCCATGCCGAGGCCGACGATGCCATCGTAGTCCACGCGGTAGGAGTCGCCGAGATCGAGCGCGTCGCCGAGCTCCAGGCCGGTGCGGCACTGGGCGGGGAAATCCGCGGTCATGGCCAGCATGTCGCGAGAATCGAGGGCCTTGAAGCCGGTGGGATCATCGAGGGCGATCGTCCGGCGATGGGGTCCGCGGGCGGTGGCCATGCGAGTCCTCCTTTTCAGCGATGGGGTGCCGTAATCGTACCGGCAAGGCCGGCCCGAAGACCGGCCTCAACCTTGCGTTGACGCCACCCCGCGCTGACGCCACCATGCGCCGGCGGTCATGACGAGCGCGAGCGCAAAGCGATGTCACTCGGCGACGAACGGCAGCAGGGCGATTTCGCGCGCGCGCTTGATGGCAATCGCCAGCGTGCGCTGATGGTGGGCACAGGTGCCGGTACCGCGCCGCGGCAGGATCTTGCCGCGATCGGAGACGAATCGGCGCAGAATGTCCACGTCCTTGTAGCCGACGTGGTCCAGCTTGTCAGCGCAGAACTGGCAGACGCGCCGCCGCGGGCGCCGCGGTCCGCGCGGCCGTCCCGATCTCTGATCACGGTCACGATCACGGTCACGATAACGGTCGCTCATGCTACCTCCCGGTGGAGCACCAACTCGGCATCTCCTCTATCGAAACCACCTGCGTGGCTCGCAAGCAAAGCCCGCAACGCCAGCCGGGGACTTCGCGGCTGCGGTCGGCGGGGAGCGGGCAAGCGCCAGCGGCCGCCGATCGCCCCCGAGCTACTGGTCGCCCCAGGGGTCGGGGGACGAGTCGGCGCTCTCCTCCGCGGGCGGCGCGGGTTCTTCCTCGGCGCCGCCGCCCCGGTCCTCGCGCGGGCGGTCGAGCCCGCGCACGCGGTCGGCGACGACCTCGACGCTGCGCCGGCGTTGGCCGTCCTGGGTTTCCCAGGTACGGACTTGGATGCGGCCGTCAATGAGAACCAGCCGCCCTTTGGTCAGGTAGTTGGCCGCGAACTCCGCGTCCTGCTTCCACGCCACGATGTCTATGAAGTCGGTCTCGCGTTCGCCTTGCTTGTTGGTGAACGGCCGATCCACCGCCAGCCGGAAGTTCGCCACCGCGACCCCGCTCGGCGTATAGCGCAGCTCGGGATCGTTGCACATCCGCCCCACCAGGATTGCCTTATTGAACACTGGCGCCCTCTCCTTGCGCTGGCACGGGCGCAGGCGCCTTCGGCTGCTCGAGGGCGACGACCATGTGGCGTACCACCTGCTCCGCCAGCTTGAGAACTCGCGTCAGCTCCGCCATCGCCGCCGGCGTCGCCCGCAGCGTCATGACCACGTAGAAGCCTTCGGCCTTGCCCTTGATGCGGTAGGCCAGCCGCCGCTTGGGCCAACGCTTGGGCTCGTCAACTTCGGCGCCCTGGTCCCTGGCTGCCTGCGCGAAACGCTGGACCTGCTCGGAGAGCTGCTCTTCAGTGAGAGCGGGGTCGAGGATGTAGATCAGTTCGTAAGGCCGCAAGGCGGACTTACCCCCTTCCTATGGTCTGGCAGCCCCCTTCTCAGGGGCAGGAAAGGCCGGCGACGACGGCGCGCCCGGAAGCATTTCCCGTACTGTCCGGGGTATTATAGCAGTTCACGGGCGCCGCGGCAAGCGTGATGTAATGAGGGGGGCCGCGCTGTGGCAAGGAATCGGGAAACCGGGGAAACTGGGGACAGTTCCCTATTTCCCGCCCGGGGATCGCAGGTAGCGCTCGACGGAGCGCACGGCCAGCGCCCCGTCGGCGGCGGCGGTCACCACCTGCGGCCACGCGCCGCTGCGCACGTCGCCCGCCGCGAAGACCCCCGGCGCCGAGGTCTGCAGGTCGGCGTCGGTGGTGATGAACCCCTGCTCGTCCAGCTCGACCGCTCCCGCCGCCAGCTCCGACACGGGGTCGGTGCCCACACACACGAACACCACCGGCACCTCCAGGGTGGAGGTCTTGCCGGTCACTACCTGCTTGACGGTGAGGGCGCGCACGACGCCGTCGGCGCCCAGGATCTCCGTCACCACCGAGTTCCACAGGGGATGGATCTTGTCGTTGGTGAGGGCCTCCTGCTGGAGCGCCTTGGTCGCGCGCAGTTGGTCGCGGCGGTGGATGAGGTACACGCATTCGGCATAGCGCGCCAGGAACAGCGCCTCCTCCACCGCGTGGTCGCTGCCGCCGACCACGGCCACCGGCTGCCCGCGGTAGAGGGGGCCGTCGCAGGTCGCGCAGTAGGAGACGCCGCGGCTGATGAACTCGCGCTCTCCCGGCACCCCCAGCGGCCGCCAGCGCGCACCGGTGGCGATGATGAGACTGCGCGCGCGCAGCAACTCGTCGCCGAGCTGCAGGGCGACCCCCGGCGCGGTGAGGCTGATGCTCTCGACCTCGGCGAGGCGGAGCTGCGCCCCCCAGCGCTCGGCCTGCCGGCGCATCAGCTCCGCCAGCTCCACCCCCGGTATGCCCTCGGGGAACGCGGGGTAGTTGTCAATGAGGTAGGTCAGCCCCATCTGCCCGCCGGGCAGCTGGCGCTCCAAGACGATGGGGGCCAGCCCCGCGCGCCCGGCGTAGATCGCCGCCGTCAGTCCCGCGGGGCCAGCCCCCACAATTGCCAGTTCGTGTTCGACCATCTCCCTGCCGCCAATCAGGAGATGACCTTTTCGACGCGCTTCTTGAGCTCGGCCTCGGGTAGGAAGCCCACGATGGAGTCTATGACCTCGCCCCCCCGGAACACCAGCAGGCTGGGGATGGAGCGGATGCCGTACTTGGAGGCGAGCGCCTGCGACTCGTCAACATTGCACTTGACGGTCTTCAGCTTGGCCGCCAGATCCGCTCCCACCTTCTCCACCACCGGCGCCACTGCGCGGCATGGTCCGCACCACGGCGCCCAGAAATCAACCAGCACCGCCAACTCCGACTGCAGCACTTCCTGGTCGAAATCCTGCTCGGTCACGCTGGGAACTTCGGACATGATCGCCTCCTCATCCGGCTCTGGGTTGTTGATGACGGTAAGGGCCGCGCCATCACCCGCCGACGGCCCACAACAACCCCAGCGCCGCGCCAAGGGCCAGGGCCGCGTATGGATTGCACGTCAGCGGGCAGCCGCCGCCCAGCACGCGGATGGAAGACAGGTGCAGAATCATGCCGACGCCCGCGCCCGCCGCCAACCCGACTATCATGCGCGCAACCACCGCCCTCGACTCCTCCCCCGCCCGGTATGCTACCCGCCCGCGGCACGCCCTGTCAAGCGCACCCCGATCTGACAGTTACCCACTTTGCGCTATTGCGCAGGCGAGACTCTTCGCTGGCGCGGCTAGGTCGCGGAGCGACCGCCGTGGCGGCCCTCCGGGCCTAGCCACTCACAGTGACGACGGTCTGGTGGTGTCATTCTGAACGGAGC
>DATLAK010000112.1 GCA_035527535.1 Armatimonadota bacterium | reverse complement strand
GCCAGGACTACGATCTGCGCCGGCACCTGGAGGCGTCGGGCAAAGACCTGCAGTACTTCGACGAGGCGGAGAAGCGCCGCTACCTGCCGCACGTGATCGAGCCCTCGGGCGGCGTGGACCGCAGCGTGCTGGCGTTGCTGGTGGACGCCTACGAGGCGATCGAGGGGGGGCGCGGCGCCGCGGGGGCGGAGGTGGAATCGGTGCTGCGGCTGCACCCGCGCCTGGCGCCGATCAAGGCGGCGGTGCTGCCCCTGGTCAAGCGCGACGGCATGCCCGACCGCGCCCGTGCCATCTACGACGACCTCAAGCGCCATTGGTTCGTGGAGTACGACGAGGGCGGCAGCATCGGCCGGCGCTACCGCCGCCAGGACGAGATCGGCACCCCGTTCTGCATGACCGTTGACTCCCAGACCATGCAAGACGGCACCGTCACCGTGCGCGACCGCGACAGCATGGAGCAGGTGCGCGTGCACGCCGACAAGCTGATTGAGTTCCTGCGCGGCAAGCTGGGGGAGGGCTGAGTCCAGCCGCTGATCAGAGTTGGCCACAGATGAACACGGATGAACGCGGATCGGATTCCAGGGAAGCGATGTGGCACAGCCGCCCTCGGCTGTGATTCGGCGGCGAAGAAGGGGGAGGTAATGCCTTTTCGTCTCGTACGCAGCTTGCGCACGTTGTCATCTGAAGTATACCTGATCTGGGACGGCGAGCAGCGCCTCGGCCAGGTGGACCTGCACTATGCCGATACCACCGTCCACGCCACCGTCACCCTCGAGGCCGACCTGCCGCCGCAGCAGCGCCAGGAACTCCTCGCGCAGCTCGACGATGACGTCGTCTCCTCCTACATGCCGGTGTTCGAGCGTGAGGATTTCATCGTCGTCATCTTCCGCGGCGAAGAGATCGAATCGTTCAGCTTCCCGCCGCCGATGGAGGAGTAGCGCGGACGACGGCGATGGCAAGCACCACGGACAGACCTCGCGCGCGGCGGCGCCGGCACCTCGGCTCCTACCTGTTCCTGGCGCCGAACTTCCTGGGCTTCCTCGCGTTTACCCTGCTGCCCGTGGGCGCGGCGTTCATCCTCAGCTTCACCGAGTGGGGCCTTCTCGGTCACCCGCGCTACGTGGGGCTGGCCAATTTCTCGAAGCTGCTTGGGTTTCACCGGCAGGGCGGCGGGCTTACCGCCAATGACCCTTACTTCTGGAAGTACCTGGGGAACACGGTCTTCCTCATGCTGGGGATTCCGCTGTCCATCGCGGGGTCGCTGTTCAGCGCGCTGCTGCTGAACCAGCGCCTGCGCGGGGTAGTGCTGTTCCGCACCCTCTTCTTTCTGCCCTCGATCTGCTCGGCGGTGGCGGTGACGCTGCTGTGGAAGTGGATCTTCCAGGAGGACTACGGCCTGCTCAACACGTGGCTGCGCGGGGTCGGGGTCGCCGATCCGCCGCGCTGGCTGGTGAGCACCGCCTGGGCCAAGCCCGCCTTCATCATCATGGGTCTGTGGACCGCGGTCGGCGGCTACAACATGATCCTCTACCTCGCCGGGCTGCAGAATATCCCCGCCGAGCTCTACGAGGCGGCGGCTATGGACGGCGCCAACTGGTGGCAGCGGCTGCGTCATGTCACCTGGCCCCTGCTCGCGCCCACCACCTTCTTCATCACCACCATGTCCATCATCGCCGGCTTCCAGGGCGGGTTCGTGGCGGCGTACATGATGACCGGCGGCGGCCCCGCGGGCGCCACCACCACCATCATGCTGTACATCTACCAGAACGCCTTCCAGTGGTTCCAGATGGGCTACGCGGCGGCGATCGCGTGCATCCTGTTCGCCCTCATCTTCGGCTTCACGCTGCTTAACTGGCGGCTGAGCCAGCGGGTGGTGTACTACCAGTGAGCGCGCGCAACATGGGCCTGAAGGCCGCGGCCTACATGGCGCTCGGCGCCATCGGTTTGGTCATGGCGGTACCGCTGGCGTGGATGATCTCGACCTCGCTCAAAGATCCGTCGCAGGTAATGGTGGCGAACGACCGCTGGCTCCCCCGGCGACAGGTCATGAGCAAATACGGCCCCGTGTACGCGACCGCGGTTGACGGCGTGGCGGTCCGCGGGACGCAGGTGGCGCGGTCGCCGCGGGGCCGAACCCTGCGCCTGCTGGAGCCGGCGGCCATGGCGGGCCGCACGGTGACCGTGGCCGCGAGCAAAGTGCGGCCGGTGGAGCAGGTGCATCTCCATTGGGGCAACTACGCCGCCGCCTGGTCCGCAATCAAGGTCGAGTCCGCGTTCGGAGGCTTGCTGCGCAACGCCGACGCCTTTCTCATCTTCTACATCAACAGCATCCTGGTGGCGGTCGCGGTGACGCTGGGGCAGGTGTTCACCAGCTCGCTGGCCGCCTACGCCTTTGCGCGCCTGCGCTTCCCAGGGCGCGACTCGCTGTTCCTCGGGTACCTCGCCACGCTCATGGTGCCCGCGGTCATCACCATGATTCCGGTCTATATCCTGCTGTCGCGACTGCGCCTGACGGACAGCTACTGGGCGCTGATCCTACCCGCCATGTTCTCCGCCTACGGCACCTTCATGCTGCGCCAGTTCTTCCTCACCATCCCCCGCGACCTCGAGGACGCCGCGCGCATTGACGGCGCCGGGCTCTTCACTATCTACTGGCGCATCATCATGCCCTTGTCCAAGCCCGCCCTGGCGGCGCTGACGACTTTTATCTTCCTCCACACCTGGAACGAGTTCATGTGGCCGCTGATCGTCATTGACAGCCTGCAGTTGAAGACCCTGCCCATCGGCTTGGCGCATTTCCAGGGGCCCTATGCCACCGAGTGGCACTTGCTGATGGCGGCATCGGTGATCGTGATGGTACCCGTGCTGCTGGTATTCATCGCCGGGCAGCGCTACTTCGTGCGCGGCATTATCCTCAGCGGGATCAAGGGGTAGCCCGCAGCCGGGGCCCGCGTCGAGGGCGTCTGAGCACGGCAGGTGATTGGGGTCTCAGGGGCGAAACCGAGGTGCAATACCGCGGCTACAGCGGCACCGACAGCAAGGAGGTATTCGTGAGCAAACTTGAGGATGCAGTTCGTTCGACCATCATGCGCACGGTCAATCGCGAGGTGCGCGGCAGCGTCGTCCCCGTGTCGCGTGAGGTGCGCGAGCTCAAGCGCGCAGTCTCCTCGCTCGCGCGTTCCGTCGCCGCATTGGAGAAGGCGGCGAGCGCGCAGGCGCGTCAGCAGCAGGCGCAACGCGCCCGGCTCGAGGTCCCCGAGGAGCAAGTCAAAGCCGCGCGCTTGTCGCCGGCTCTGATCCGCAAGCTCCGCACCCGGCTCAAGCTCACCCAGGGCGAGCTGGCAACGGTGCTGGGTGTCAGCTCCGCGTCCGTGTTCGCCTGGGAGGCGGGGCGATCGGCCCCGCGCGGCGGCAACCGCGCGGCGCTGGTGGCGCTGCGCAAGCTCGGTCGCCGCGACGTCAAGAAGCTGCTCGCGGAAAAGGCCGCCGCCGCGCCCGCCGAGAAGCCCGCCCGGCGTAAGGCCAGGAAAGCCAAGCCCCGCCGCAAGCGCGCCGCCAAGCGCCAAAAGAAATAGCCCCGAATAACAGGCGACGCGAGCCATGAGGCTATCGGAGCGGATGGGCGGATATGTGCAGTACGGCCTACTCGTCCTGTCAGCGCTATTTGGCGCGACACTCTCGGTCTGCTACTGGCGCCGGCCGGACTCGTGGGCGGCGGTTAGCTTCTGGCCCGTGTGGCTGTGGCTGGCCCCGGGACTGGCGCTGGCGGCTCCAGGATTCAACCGCCGCCGCGTGCGCCCGGCCGTGGCGGTGATCGCCCTGTGGCTGGTGTTCCTCGCCGCGTTCGCCGAAGAGCCCCGCAGCCTGCTTCGCCTGGGGGCTGCCCTGGCGCCTGAAGCGCGGGGCAGACCGCGGCACGGGGAGGTGCTGCGCGTCATCTCCATCAATTGCGCGGGGGGAAATCGCTTGGCTGCCGCAGAGGTGATCCCCTATCGCCCGGACGTCGTGCTGCTGCAGGAGACACCAAAGCGAGCCGATGTCGAGCGCCTGGCGCGGCGGCTGTTCGGGAGAAACGGCGGCATCGCGCATGGTGTTGACACCGACATCGTCGCCCGGGGTCGCGTGTCGGCGGTGCCGCTGCAGGGCCGTATCCCGTTTAGCTTCATCCAGGCGCAGGTGCGGCTGCCCTCGGGGCTCGAGACGGAGATCTTCAGTGTCCACCTCCAGCCTCCTGCGGTGCGATTCGACATTTGGATGTCCGCTTGCTGGCGGGATCACGCCGTGAATCGCAGGGTGCACCGCGAGCAGGCGTCGGAACTGGCCCGAGAAGTCGCATCCCTGCCGCTTGACAAGCCGGTAATCCTGGGTGGCGATTCAACGTGCCCGGCGGCGACGGCTCGCTGCGGGTGCTATGGCCGCGCCTGCACGATACGTTCCGCCAAGGCGGTCGTGGCTGGGGCGACACGGTCCTGAACGACATGCCAGTCTCGCGGTTCGACCAGGTATGGGCAAGCGCTCACTTCCGCGCAGCGACGGTTGTAGCCCGCAAGACCAGGTATTCCGACCACCGGATGGTGATCTGCGATCTGGCGCTGCGCGAACCGCGCGGCCTCAGGCGGTCTCCTCCCCTGGGTTAAGACCGGCGGTCCGACGATCATGCCTCACCGACCGGAATACGTGCTGTTGATGGCCGTGGCGATGGCCTTCCTGCTGCCGGAGCCGGGGCGCTTCAATCCGTTTGCGCTCGCTCGCCCGGCTGCGCGCGTGCTGGCGCGGGACTTGCCGCGCAGCGGCCGGTGGGCGGCGCCGGCGGGGATCCTGCTGCTGGCGGCGATCGCCGCGCCCGCCCTGGCAGTCACCTGGGCGCTCACCTATGGCCTGCCCACGGCTGTCCAAATCGCGACGCCCGAGGCCTCCCCTACTCTGGCGTTGGTCATCGCGGCTATCGCGTTGAGGTTGGCGCTGTGGCTGCCGCCGGCATGGACCCCACGCACGCAGGTACGGGCAAAGCCGACGGCGGCTGTGGCATGTCCTTCGGTAGCGCGGCTTGCGGCCGACACGGCAGCGCCGATATTGCTGTTCGCCTTTCTCGGCCTCTATTCCGTTGTCGCTTACCGCGTCGCACTCGAAATCACCCGCGCGCTGCCGGCGGCCCCGGACACCGACGGCTTGGCGGTGCCATCCGCCTGGCTGGCGTATGCCCCCGCCGCAGGCTGAACTCCAGCCGTCGGGAGCGCAAGCGGCCATCGCGTTCGCAGGCACGATCGCGCTTGCTCTGCTGGTGACGATATGGTGACCCACGGATGTCGCAGGCGCATGTGGCCGCATGCCCCTGCGGTCTTGCGCTCGTGGGCGCCGCTGGCGGTCGTTTTCGTCCTGGCGGCCCTGTGGCGCATGGCCTACCTCGATGCGGCGCCGTCGCTGCCGGCGGGTGTGGACGCGGTCGAATACGACACTATCGCCACGACGCTCCTCGATCAGGGACGGTTCCTTACCCCCGCCCACGGCATGCCGCACGGCGAGTATGCGGTGCGCACGCCGGGCTACCCGGCGTTTCTAGCGGCGCTGTATTGGAGCGGTGAGCGCTGGTTCGGCTCGCGCTACGCGCTCGTGCGGCCGGCGCAGCTCGCGCTCGACCTGGCGGCGCTGCTGCTGACCTTCGCGCTGGCGCGCCGGCTCGTGGGCCGGCGGCGCGCGATGGTAGCGGCAGCGATGTATGCCGCCTACCCCGGCTTCTGGTGGGCGGCGTCCGCCATGTACTCGGAGACCCTCTCGATCTTCCTCTGGGCGGCGGCGACGCTTGTCCTTACGATCGGCTTTGAGGGCCGGCGCGCGCGCGCATTCGCGGCGGCGGGGTTGATCCTCGGCTTTGCCGCATTGGTGCGTCCGACAGGTCAGGCTTTCGCTCTCGCCCTGCTGATCGCCATCATCTGGGCCTACGGGCTGCGTGACCGCCGCTGGGTGTGGCACTTCACCGCCTTTGCCCTGGCGTTCGTGGTCGTGCTCGCACCCTGGGCGGTCCGCAATTCACGAATCTTCCATCGGCCGGTGGGGCTGTCGAGCTACGGCGGCCTCAACTTCTTCGCCGGCAACTACCTGCCGTTCCACGGGATGTTCCGCCGGGCGACCTACCCCCTGGTCAATCGGATAACCGCAGGGACTGCCGACGAGATGGAAGCGGACCGCGCCCTCCAGCGGGCCGGTTGGCACAACATCAGGCAGTACCTGCTCCATCATCCGGTCGGCTATGCGGCGCTGCTGTGGAGGAAGTTCCACACCTTCTGGGACGCCTACCATGGCGAGGTGGCCGTGGTTGGCTGGCGCGGCTGGGCGGTGCGCGGTTCATTGGTTCACCACGCGCTCCTGCTCCTCGCCCTCATCGGAGGGGGCGTAGCCAGCTTCTCGGGGAAGCGGTTCGCACCGCTGCTGGCGGCCATCGCCATTACCTGCCTGGTGCATGTCGCGACCATCTGCGAGGAAGGTCGCTACAGCCTGCTGGTGATGCCCTATGTCATGATTCTCGCTGCCGCCGGCCTGGGCTGGCTGTTTCCTCGTGTCCTTGGGCGAGGACCGATGGAGCTGCCCATTGAGGCTGACTCGCAGAGCCCGTGGTGAGATCCCGGAGACCCGGAGCCCGCTTAGCGGCGTAGGCAGCCGCCAGACACTCGCCGTTGCTTGCCTGCGTTTCGCATCAAACGTGCGTTTTCTGAAATGGCCATCCACCAGCGTGCTCGGCTGCTGGCATTCGCCTGCCAGTTAGCCTCAGCAACCTGGGCAGGACACTGGAAACGTGGCACACAGAAGATGGTTGACAACAATACTATCAAGGTATATACTTGCGGCGATAGCATATCCGTAGTGCACAGACGGCCGCGTGGGCGTCTGCGCCGAAAAATGATGGGAGGTATGAGTCCCGATGCCTAAGATCATAGGAATTGACCTTGGCACAACCAACTCCGTCGTGGCCGTAGTGGAGGGTGGCGAGCCCCACGTCATTACGACCGCCGAGGGGGGGCGGCTGTGCCCGTCGGTGGTGGCGTTCACCAAGACGGGCGAGCGTCTGGTGGGCCAGGCCGCGAAACGCCAGGCCGTGATCAACTCGGAGAACACCGTCTACTCCATCAAGCGCTTCATGGGGCGCCGCTTCGGCGAGGTGGGGTCGGAACGCGCGATGGTGCCGTTCAAGGTCGCGGAGGGCCGCAACAGCATGGCGGTGGTCGAGATCCAGGGGCGGGAGTACCCGCCGGAAGAGATCTCGGCGATGGTGCTGCAGAAGCTCAAGACCGATGCCGAGTCGTATCTGGGAGGCAAGGTGACACAGGCAGTAATCACGGTCCCCGCGTACTTCAATGACGACCAGCGCGCCGCGACCAAGAACGCCGGGGAGATCGCCGGGCTGGAGGTGCTGCGCATCATCAACGAGCCCACCGCCGCCGCCCTCGCCTACGGCCTCGAGAAGAAGGCCGAGGAGACGATCCTGGTGTGGGACCTGGGCGGGGGAACCTTCGATGTGTCGGTGCTCGAAGTGGGCGAGGGCGTGTTCGAGGTCAAGTCCACCAGCGGCGACACCCACCTCGGCGGCGACGACTGGGACGAGCGCCTGGTCAACTATGTCGCCGACCAGTTCAAGCAGGAGCAAGGGATTGACCTGCGTGCCGACCGCCAGGCCCTGCAGCGCCTGCGCGAGGCGGCGGAGAAGGCCAAGATCGAGCTGTCAACGGTGGTGCAGACGAGCATCAACCTGCCATTCATCACCGCCGACCAGACGGGGCCCAAGCATCTCGACGTCAACGTCACCCGCGCCAAGTTCGAGGAGCTGACCTCCGACCTGGTGGAGCGCTGCATCGGTCCCTTACGGCAGGCCATCGCCGACGCCAAGCTCAAGGACGGCGACCTCGACGAGGTCATCCTGGTGGGCGGCGCAACGCGCATGCCGGCGATCCAGGAGCTGGTGCGCAAGCTCACCGGCAAGGAGCCCAACAAGAGCGTGAACCCGGATGAGGTGGTGGCCGTGGGCGCCGCCATCCAGGGCGGTGTGCTCGGGGGCGAGGTGCGCGAGGTGGTGCTGCTGGACGTCACGCCGCTGTCGCTGGGAGTCGAGACCCTGGGCGGCGTCATGAACCGCATGATTGAGCGTAACACCACTATCCCTACCCGCAAGAGCGAGACCTACACTACCGCCGCCGATGGCCAGACCGACGTCGAGATCCACGTGCAGCAAGGCGAGCGCGAGATGGCGCGCGACAACCGCACCCTGGGCCGCTTCCATCTGACGGGCATCCCGCCGGCGCCGCGGGGGGTACCGCAGATCGAGGTCAGCTTTGACATTGACGCCAATGGCATCGTCAACGTCGGCGCCAAGGACCTGGGTACCGGGCGGCAGCAGAGCATCACCATCACCGGCTCCGGTCAGCTCCCCAAGGACGACGTCGAGCGCATGGTGCGCGATGCGCAGTCGCACGCCGAAGACGACCGCCGGCTGCGCGAGGAGGCGGAAACGCGCAACCGCGGCGACTCGCTGGTGTACCAGACCGAGAAGATGCTGGGCGATCTCGGCGACAAAGTGCCCGCGGATGTGCGCCAGGAGATCGAGGGCAAGGTGCGGGCGCTCAAGGAGGCGTTGGCGGCGAACCAGATGGACGGCATTCGCAGCGCGAGCGAGGACCTGCAGCAGGCGTCTTACCGGCTGTCCGAGATCCTGTATCGCCAGACTGCCGAGGCGCAAGCTCCGCCCGCGGACGCGAGCGCAGCACAGCCCGAGCAGCCGCCGGCGGGAGGGGACGACGAGGGCGTCATTGACGCCGAGTACAAGAAGAGCGAATGACGCAGCGCCCCCGCACCGGGCGAGGAAGGACCTGCCATGGATCTGCCCTGGGACCCCTTCGGCGATATCGCCGAGATACGGGATCGCGTCAATCGCATCTTCGAAGACTGCTCGCGCCACCGCACGGCCCCGCCGCAGGCGGCGCAATCGGGGGTCTGGGCGCCGCGGGTTGATGTCTCCGAAAGCGCCGAGAGCTTCGTGTTCGAGGCGGAGCTGCCCGGCGTCCAGCGCGAGGATATCCAGATCGAGGTCGAGGGCGACCGGCTCACCATCAGCGGCGAGCGCAAGCCCGCCGACGGGCGCGAGTATGTCCGCGTCGAGCGACCGCACGGGCCGTTTCACCGCTCCTTCGCGATCGCCGTGCCGATCGAGCACGCGGCCGCGTCGGCGAGCTTCCGCGACGGCGTGCTTGAGGTGACCCTGCCCAAGGCGAAGCAGGCGCAGTCGCGGCGAGCGAAGGTTGCCATCGAATAGCGGCGGCCGCACGGCGGCGTGCTGACAGCATCTGCAGGCAATGAACGGCAAGGACTACTACAAGGTCTTAGGCGTCGAGCGCGGCGCCGGCGACAAGGAGTTGAAGAGAGCCTATCGCCGGCTGGCGCGCAAGTATCACCCGGACGTCAATCCGGGGGACCAGGAGGCCGAGCGCAGGTTTAAGGAGATCAGCGAAGCGTACGAAGTGCTCACCGACAAGGACAAGCGCGCCAAGTACGATCAGTTCGGGCATCTGGGCGATGCCTGGAGACGCGCACAGCCCGGCGCCCCGCCGGGGAGCGGCGGCTTCACATGGCGCTCGGTGGATTTCGAGCCCGGCACGGAGGCGCCCGGCTTCGGCGATGTCTTCGAGATGTTCTTCGGCGCCGGTCCGGGGCGCGGCGCGCGCGTCGGCGCTCCGCCCGCGGCCCAGGGCGAGGACCTGCGCCACGAGGTCGAGATCACCCTCGAGGAGGCGGCGACAGGCACCCAGCGCAGTGTGGTGGTGACGATGCCCAACGGCAAGACCAAGCGCCTGGACGTGAAGATCCCGGCGGGCGTGCGGGACGGCTCCAAGGTGCGGCTGGCGGGTGAGGGTGCTCCGGGGAGCGGACGGGGGGCGCCTGGCGACATGTATATCATCCCGCGCATTCGGCCTCACCCCGTGTTCGAGCGTCAGGGCGACGACCTTTACACGGAGCTGTCGGTAAGCTTCGCCGAGGCGGCGCTGGGCGCGGAGGTGGAGGTGCCGACACTGTGGGGGAAGATGTCGGTGACGGTGCCGCCCGGCAGTTCATCGGGGCGACGGCTGCGCCTGGGCGAGCTCGGCATGCCGCGCCTGCGCGGGGGGGGCAAAGGCGACTTATTCGTCCGGCTGCGGGTGCTGGTGCCGAAGAACCTGACCGCCGAGGAGCGCAGCCTCATCGAGCGGCTGCGGCAACTTCGCCCGGAGAATCCACGGCAAGCGGTGAGGGGGTAAGCGCCCCCCGCCGTCCGCACGCCCGGGCGATGGGAGTTCGGTAGCGATGACGGAGAAGAGCGAGGCCGAAGAGCCGGTCTATGTCATAAGCGTGGCGGCGAGACTGCTCGAAGTGCACCCGCAGACGCTGCGGCTGTATGAGCGACTGGGGCTGATGGAGCCGGCCCGCAACCAACGCAATATCCGCCTCTACTCCGACAGCGACGTCGAGCGCGTTCGCCGGATTCAACACCTGACCCAGGACATGGGCGTCAACCTTGCCGGGGTCGAAATCATCCTCGACCTGCTGGACCGCCTGGAGCGCGAGCGCGAGCAAGCGGACCATCGGATCGGCGACATCCGGCGCAAGTTCCGGGAGTACGTCGCCCGCCTGCGCGAGGAAACGAAAGCTGAGGTCCGCCGCCAGTCCCGCGGCGAGCTGGCGCTGCCGGAAGCGACGCGCGTCCGCACCCGCGCCGCCGGGACCACGCGCTCAAGGGGTTGAATATATGGATCTGAGCAAGTTCACCGACAAGGCGAAAGAGGCGCTGGCGATTTCGCAGGAGGTCGCCGTGCGCTACCGTCACACGCAGCTTGACGCCGCGCACGTGCTGCTGGCCCTGCTGGAGCAGCGGGAAGGCATCGCGCCGCTGATCCTACGCCGGGCGGGCATTGATGCCGCCGCGGTGCAGACCCAGGTGGAGAACGCCCTGGCGCGCGCGCCGAAGGCGCAGGTAAGCGGGTCAGGCGGCGGCCAAATGCAGATCTACGTGACCCCCGCGCTCCACCGTCTGCTCACCGAGACCGCGTGGCAGCAGGCGCAGCGCCTGCACGACAGCCTGATCGCAGTCGAGCATATCCTGCTGGCGCTGCTGGAGACCCCGGGCGATGCCGGCGGCCTCCTGCGCGCCGCCGGCTTGACCCAGGACGGCGCCGACCGCGCGCTGCGCGAGATCCGCGGCGCGCACAGCGTCACCGACGAGACGGCGGAGAGCAAATACGCGGCGCTGGAGCGCTACAGCCGCGACCTCACCGACATGGCGCGCAAGGGCGAGCTGGACCCGGTGATCGGGCGCGACGACGAGATCAAGCGCCTGATCCAGGTGCTGAGCCGCCGCACCAAGAACAACCCCGCGCTCATTGGCGACCCCGGGGTGGGCAAGACCGCGGTGGTGGAGGGGCTGGCGCAGAAGGTGGTCGCCAACCAGGTGCCGGAGAACCTCAAGGGCAAGCGCGTGATCGCCCTCGACCTGGGGGCGATGGTGGCGGGATCGAAGTTCCGCGGCGAGTTCGAGGAGCGCCTGAAGGCGGTGATGGACGAGATTCGCAAGGCCAAGGGCGAGATCATCCTCTTCATAGACGAGCTGCACACGGTGGTGGGCGCGGGCGCGGCCGAGGGGGCGATTGACGCCGCCAACCTGCTCAAGCCGGCGCTGGCGCGGGGCGAGCTGCAGTGCGTCGGCGCCACCACCCTCGACGAGTATCGCAAGCACATCGAGAAGGATTCGGCCCTCGAGCGCCGCTTCCAGCCGGTGTTCCTCGACGAGCCCAGCGTCGAGGAGACGGTCGAAATCCTGCGCGGCCTGCGCGACCGCTACGAGCAGCATCACCAGGTGAAGATCGAGGACTCCGCCCTGGAGGCCGCGGCCAAGCTGTCCGCCCGCTACATCACCGACCGCTTTCTCCCCGACAAGGCGATTGACCTGGTGGATGAGGCCGGAGCGAAGAAGCACATCGAGACCGCCTACACCCCACCCGAGATCAACCAGCTGGAGGGGCGCATCGGCCAACTCGAATCAGAGCGCGAGGGTGCCGCCATGGCCCAGGACTACCAGCGCGCGGCCCAGCTCAAGCAAGAGATCGACTCCCTGCGCGCCGACCTCGAGGCCAGGCGCGGCGAGTGGGAGGCCGGCCGCGGCGAGGACGCGGCCACCGTCACCGAGGAGGACATCGCGCAGATCATCTCCAGCGCCACCGGCATTCCCGTGTCGCGCATGTTCGAGCAGGAGGCGCACAAGCTGCTGGAGATGGAGCAGCGCCTGCACGAGCGGGTCATCGGCCAGGACGAGGCGGTGGTCGCGGTGTCGGAGGCGATTCGCCGCGCCCGCGCCGGGCTCAAGGACCCCAAGCGGCCCATCGGCTCGTTCATCTTCATGGGCCCCACCGGCGTCGGCAAGACCGAGCTCGCGCGCGCGCTGGCGGAGTTCCTGTTTGATGACGAGGAGGCGATGGTGCGCCTCGACATGTCGGAGTACCAGGAGCGGCACACGGTGTCGCGCCTGGTGGGGGCGCCGCCGGGGTACGTCGGCTACGAGGAGGGCGGCCAGTTGACCGAGGCCATACGGCGCCGGCCATACCGGGTGATCCTGTTCGACGAGATCGAGAAGGCGCACCCCGACGTGTTCAACGTCCTGCTGCAAATCCTGGAGGACGGCCGCCTGACCGACGCCTCCGGGCACACCGTTGACTTCAAGAACACCGTCGTCATCATGACCTCCAACATCGGCAGCCAGTGGATGAAGGCATCCGTGGGCTTCATGCCCGAGCAGCGCCAAGCCGACTTCGAGGCGATGAAGGAGCGCATGTTGGAGGAGCTGCGTCGGGTCATGCGCCCGGAGCTGCTCAACCGCATAGATGAGATCATCATCTTCCACCCGCTCGACCGCGAGCAGATTCGGCGCATCGTGGACCTCATGGTCAAGCGCGTGGAGGGGCAGCTCGGCGAGCGCGCGATCACCTTGCAGCTCACCGATGCCGCGCGCGACCTGCTGGGCGAGGCCGGCTTCGACGAGGAGTACGGGGCGCGCCCGCTGCGGCGCACCCTCCAGCGCCTGGTCGAGAATCCCATCTCCGGCGGCATCCTGCGCGGCGAGTTCCGCCCTGGTGACACCGTCATCGTGGACGTCGAGGACGGCAAGATCGCCCCCCGGCTGCTGGTGCCCGCCAGCCGCGCGGGGGAAGCCGCATGAGCGACGGGTAATCCGCAGATGTCGCGGATCCCGCCGATCGCGGGATGCGCTTCCGTCACGACGGAGTGTGCGAATTCGAGCTGATGCAGATCAGCCTTCGGACTCAAGCCCGACCCGGGTTCCCTCCACCAACACCTTCTATCGAGACATTCTCTGTCGCCGAAAGCCCGCCTCGCCGAGAGGCGCGTTTTGGCGTGTAACAGGCTTACTCTCGGCTCTTTCCGCTTCCCAGACCTTCGGACGGCTCACCCCTTTTTCGACCACTTCGGCCGCCCAAAACGGCCCTTCGGGCCTCTCTTTCTCCCTGTGGTGAGCGGAGCCGAACCCATGATTCCTTCGGACGACCGCCAATCCGTCCGTTGGTAGAGAATCCAGTATTTATGTGGTTCGATGTCAGCAGTCGCGCTAGAGTGTACCGGGCATAGTCGCCCCATGTGTACCACGTGATCGCCGGGGGTGGGTACCACCCATGATCGGGGGTGGGTACCACCCGGCGAGCAGCATCTGGGTCGTTGCCACGGGGAATTCCCTC
>DATLAK010000111.1 GCA_035527535.1 Armatimonadota bacterium | reverse complement strand
GCTCCGTTCAGAATGACACCACCAGACCGTCGTCACTGTGAGTGGCTAGGCCCGGAGGGCCGCCACGGCGGTCGCTCCGCGACCTAGCCGCGCCAGCGAAGAGTCTCGCCTGCGCAATAGCGCAAAGTGGGTAACTGTCAGGACGGCCGATGGGGCTGCCGCCGCGACCGGGCCGCCGCCCTCCCCCAACCGGGAGCACGCTGCAACGCCGGGCGCGTCAGAACATCTTGTTGTAGCTGAGGCCGATACCCACGTCGTTGAGATCGTTGAACCAACCCGCATGGGCGCGGAAACCGTAGCCGATGTTGAGCCGCGCGCCGAGATTGGTGTCATGGGTGTCGTACTCGGCCATTAACATCAGGCGATCGCCCAGCGTCGCCGACCCGCCGATGAAGGCGCCATCGATCTGGCCCGCGCCGATACCGAGGTGGACGCGCAGGTTGGTGATTTCGCCGTCGAACACCCTGACGTGGCCCGCCACGATCTTGCTGGCGACCACGTACATGGTGCTGTCCACTTCGTCGGTGGGATCGAGCACCCCCACCGCGACCGCCGCGTGCTTATCCGTCTCCGGGCAGATGCGGTACTTGGCGGTGAGCATCGTCTCCGCCTCCGCCATCTCCACCTTACTCCGCAGCACGCCCACCTCCAGCCCGTCGCGCAGGCCCAGGTTGGCCGCGTAGGCATTCTGATCCCCGCCCGTCAGGTCCACGTTGAACCACGCCAGGTTGAACTCGTTCAGGTCCAGCGTGTCCCCCGTCGGCAACAGCAGCAGTCCGGTGTATCCCCGGAACGACGGCGCCGCCGCCGCCGCCTGTACAAGCAGCATCGCTACCAGCACGATCGTCACCAGCCGTATCATGAGACCCTCCCTTTGCGCAGATTGCACGGCGGGGGCAAGCGATCGCCCTCACCGCCCCGGCAGCGTCTATTCTATCACGACATGGGCTATCCTGCTCTCGTCGTGTCGCGGCGCGGGGACAGGCGCCCGCTCGCTCTCCGACATGCCGGTCGCGACGACATCGTAGGAGCGCTCGATCGCCCGGAACCGTCGCGCGAGCGCCGTGCCCAGGCGGAAGGCGAAGTATAGCAGCAGCCCCAGCGCGAGCAGCCAGAGCGCGCGTCTGAACCAGCGCCCGCTGCCGAGTTCCGACCAGCGCTTGCCAAGCTCGAATTCGCTTCTCACGTCGGTTGGGTCGCCCGGCTCCGGGGGAAATCGCAATGGGAAATGGGGACAGGCACCATCGTTCGGAGATTATGGAGCCAGTCCCTCACTTCCCCCATCGGCCAGGTACTCGTCAATTGTCTTATAGGTGAAGGGTTCGCCCTCGCGGCGGGCGGAGAGCGCGGTCAGCAGCGCGCGCGCGGTGTCAAGCGAGGTCAGGCAGGGGAGGGAATGCTCGACGCTGGCGCGGCGGATGCGGATGCCTTCGCGCCCGGGCTTGCGGTCGCGGGACATGGTGTTGATGAGCAGGTCCGCCGCGCCGCCGGTGATGAGGTCGAGGATATTGGGGCTGCCCTCGCTGATCTTGCCCACGCGCCGGGCGGGGATGCCGTGGGCGGCGAGGTGGGCGGCGGTGCCGCGGGTGGCGTGAATGGTGAACCCCAGGCGGTTGAAGCCGCGCGCCAGCTCCGTCGCCTCCGGCTTGTCGCGGTCGGCCACCGTCAGCACCAGCGTCCCCCGGCTCGGCGGCGCCACCCCGGAGGCGATCATCGCCTTGTGCAGCGCGCGCGAGTAGTCTTCGTCTATGCCCATGATCTCCCCCGTGGACTTCATCTCCGGCCCCAGGCTGACGTCCACCCGCGTCAGCTTGGCGAAGGAGAAGACCGGCGCCTTGACCCCGTAGTGGCGGGGCGGTGGATAGAGCCCGGGGGCGTAGCCCAGCTCGGCCAGCGACTTGCCGAGCATGGCCTTGGTGGCGACGTTGACCATGGGGATGCCGGTGAGCTTGGACAGGTAGGGGACGGTGCGGCTGGCGCGGGGGTTGACCTCCAGCACATAGACCTGGTCGCCCTCGAGCACGAACTGGATGTTCATCAGCCCCTTGATATGCAGGGCGCGGGCGAGGCGCAGCGAGTAGTCCACGATCGTCCGCTGCGCCACCTGCGACAGGCTCACCGGCGGGCAGACCGCCATGCTGTCGCCGGAGTGGACGCCGGCGCGCTCGATGTGCTCCATGATGCCGGGGATGAGGGCGTCGCGCCCGTCGGCGATGACGTCCACCTCCGCCTCCTTGCCCAGGACGTACTTGTCCACCAGGATAGGGTGGCGCGGCGAGACGTCGGTCGCCATGCGCATGTATGCCAGCAGCTCCTCGTCGGAGAAGACGATCTCCATCGCGCGGCCGCCGAGGACGTAGGACGGCCGCACCAGCACCGGGTAGCCGATGTCGGTCGCCACCCGCCGCGCCGCCTCGGCCGAGGTCACCGCGCGCCCCGGCGGCTTGGGAATGTCGAGTTCGCGCAGCAGGTGCTCGAAGCGGTCGCGATTCTCGGCGGCGTCAATGTCCTCGAAGGCGGTGCCGAGCAGGGGCACCCCGTGGCGGTGGAAGACATCGGCGAGGTTGATCGCGGTCTGGCCGCCGAACTGCACCACCACCGCCTCGGGTTGCTCCTGGCGGATGATGTTCAGCGTATCCTCCTCGGTCTGCGGCTCGAAGTAGAGCTTGTCGGAGGTGTCGAAGTCGGTGGAGACTGTCTCCGGGTTGTTGTTGATGATGATGGACTGGTAGCCCTCTTCCCGCAGCGCCCAGACGGCGTGGACGGTG
>DATLAK010000110.1 GCA_035527535.1 Armatimonadota bacterium | reverse complement strand
AGGTGCAGGAGATCGTCGAGACCGCCATCGGCGGCACCCCCATCGGCACCACGATCGAGGGGCCGGCGCGTTTCACCATCAACGTGCGCTACGCGCGCGAGCTGCGCGATGACCTCGACCGGCTCAGCCGCGTGCTGGTGCCGCTGCCAGGTGGAGCGTGGGCGCCCTCGCCCGCGAACATGCCGGCCTCGGCCGGGAACATGCCGGCCCAGACGATGGGTGGATCCAACACCCCGATGGCTGGTGGCACGGGCGCTGCCATGGGTGGCGCCATCGGCGGTGGCATGGGCGGCGGCATGGCCGCAATCGCGGGCGCAGGGGCCGTGCCGGCTGCGGCCGCGCCAGGGGCAGCAATGGGCGACCCCGGCGCCGCACCGGACTGGGGCCGCGGCTATGGCGCGCCGCGCCTGGGGGCGGCGGTGCCGCTGTCCCAGCTCGCCGACATCATCGTCAACACCGGCCCGCCCATGATCAAGGACGAAAACGCCTCCCTCACCGGCTGGGTCTATATTGACGTCGCCGGGCGCGACATCGGCGGCTACGTCGAAGAGGCCAAGCGTGTCGTCGCGGAGCAGGTCACCATGCCCGCGGGCTATTACCTGTCGTGGACCGGGCAGTACGAGTTCATGCTGCGCATCCGCCAGCGGCTGATGATCGTGGTGCCGATCACCCTGCTCATCATCATCGTCATGCTCTACCTCAACTTCCGCTCCCTGGCGCAGACCCTGATCGTGCTGCTGTCAGTGCCGTTCGCGCTCACCGGCAGCATCTGGATGCTCTACCTCAACCACTATAACCTGAGCGTCGCGGTGTGGGTGGGCATGATCGCCCTGGCGGGGTTGGCGGCGGAGACGGGGGTGGTGATGCTGGTGTACCTGGACGAGGCCTATAACCGCTACCGGGCGGAGGGCCGCATGAACACCCAGCACGACCTCTTCCGCGCCATCACCGACGGCGCGGTGCAGCGCGTGCGCCCCAAGCTGATGACCGTGATGTGCATCTTGGCGGGGCTGCTGCCCCTGATGTGGGCGCACGGCTCCGGCGCCGACGTCATGCGCCGCATCGCCGCGCCCATGATCGGAGGCGTCATCACCTCCAGCATCTTGACGCTGGAGATCGTACCCGCCATCTATTCGCTGTGGCGTGGCCGTTCGGTGCGATGGGTCCCGCGCGATGACGACCACGCAATACGGGGTGCGACCACCCCGACCAACAAGGAGGATGAGTGAATGAAGCGCGTACTGTGGGTGATCGCGGCAGCCGCGGCGCTGCTGGTGATCGGAGTGCTGCTGGCGGGCTGTGCGGGGGGCAAGGCGGCGGACACCGCGAATCCGACGGTGGAGGCGACACCCCCCACCGCGACCCCCGCTGCGGCGGAGGCGGGGACCGTCTATACCTGCCCCATGCATCCCGAGGTGGTGTCGGATAAGCCCGGCAAGTGCCCGACTTGCGGCATGAACCTGGAGCCCAAGGCCAAGTAGGGGCACCGGCCCTTGGAGGAATCTCCATCGTGCAGTCCGACGCTCTGACAACCGGAAGCCGGCCCCGTGGGGCAGATGCATGTTCGCCGGTGGCGCCGGTCTCGACGGTACCCCCCTCCTGTCGGGGCCGGACGCCCCGGTGCGACCGGCGACATCTGACGCGGCGCAGGTTTGGAGCCTGCGGCCGCCTGCTGGTGGCGCTGGCCCTGGCGGTCCTGCCCTCCGCCGCCGGGGCCAGTCGTCCCGCGGCCCCCGAGCTGCCCGGCTTCGGTCGCACCAACTCCGTGGAGGCGCAAGCGGCGCGCCGCGTCGTGGCGCACCTGGAGCGCGACCTGGCGCGTGAGCTCGCCGCGGTCTCCGGCCCGACTGTGCCCTCGGCCACCTCGACCGGGGAAAGGAGCGCCGTCCTGTCACCGGCGCGAGCATTCTACGGGCAACTGCTGAACGCACCGATCGAGGTGGCTCCCAGCGCGCGAGCGGGGCCCGCCGGCGCGGGCGCCGATGTCGCCACGGCGGCCGCGTCACGTCAAGGCGGCGCCCTGCTCGGGCGCGCCCAAAGCTACCGGGGTACGCCTTACGTCTGGGGTGGGGCGAGCGGCGAAGGCCTCGACTGCTCGGGGCTGGTGGTGCGTACCGCCCGCGACCTGGGGCAGAGCCTCCCCCACTCGGCGGCGGAGTTATACCGCCTGGGCGAGCCCGTCGCCGACAGCCAGCTTCAGCCCGGAGACCTCGTCTTCTTCCGCGACACCTACAAGCCGGGCATCTCACACGTCGGCATCTTCAGCGGGGGCACGCGCTTCCTGCAAGCATCCAGCCGCGCGGGCCGGGTCACCGACGGCGACCTGGCCCGCCCCTATTACCGGCGCAAGTACGCCGGCGCGCGGCGGCTGTCCCTGGGCGGCCGGGCCGCGCAAACCGCGCGGCGCTGGCTGTCATCCGCAGGCCGCGTTCTCGCCGCGCCGTTCCGGCTGGGGGCGCCGTGAAAGTAGGGGCAAGGCATGCCTTGCCCCTACAAGTCGGCGTCGGTCGGCGTGTGTCGGCGGCTTCATCTGTTACTCAGATCAAGTGTTGACCCGCAGCGAAGGGGCCGCGCGCCCAGTCCCGCCGCAGGGCCGATGGTCAACGCGACCGGGGCGCGGCTTCCGACTTGCCGGACGGCTGCACAACCGCGGGCCGTGCGGCCGGGGCGAGGAGCGTCGGCCGCGGCCCGAGAAACAGCCGGCGCAGCATAGACTCGGAAATCGGCGCCTCGCGCAGGCCGCGGTCCAGTTGTCGCTCCCAGCGCGCGCCGTACACGCCGACCGGGATGAACATCACCAGGTAGAGCGCCAGCAGCGCCGCGCTCGCCCGCGCCAGCACCGCGCGCATGGACGGGAACCAACGAGCCATCAAGCCCGGCTCCGCGGATTCCCGGCGCGAGATCCACTTCTCCACCATGGTGGTCGCGCCAACCACTACGATAAGCGCGATCGCGGCCTCGAGGATCGCCAACAGGCTGATGCGGTCCTCGAACCGCACCGGCGGTGATGACACCAGGACCACCACCCACGGCAGCAGGCTCGCCACCACCGCGATCGGGACGACGACCAGCACGATGCGCGCGACGAGCACTGCGGATGACTTGCCGGCGTCCGCCGGAATCCGCCTTCCCCGGAGCCGCCGCGCCGCCAGCGTCACCAAACCCGCGATTGCGGCGGCGACAATGCACACCACCAGCCACAGCACCACCAGGCACAGCAGCACCAGCCACTGACCAGCCCACCAGGACATATATCTCCGCCAAGGCCCATACCGACTGAACGCGCCGCGGACCCCCCAGTCCATTTGCAGCATGTCGCGCACGGCCTTGCTTCGTCCGGCCGCGACCAGCGCCTGCTCCGCCAGCTTGTCCGCGCCGTGCTCGACCAGGTAGTCATACAGCCGGCCGAAGGCGAGTATCTCCTCGGCGTGGTTGACCAAGGGGTCGTAGAGTCCGCGGCCCCGCAGGTGCAGGCTCGGGCCGAACGGAGCAGCGACCGCCCCCGCTATCCCCAGCGCGGCCATCCCGCCCGACCGCAGCATCTGCGGCTCCATCCCGAACACCGCCCCGTACCAGCGAATGGCCAGCGCATTGTCCCCCGCCTGCCGCGCCTGGTGGCCGACGAGCGCGGCGGTGGCCGCGACCCGGGTGACGACCTCCGATCCCAGCCCCTCAAAGGAAGTGCCGGCCTTGGCAAACACGCGGGTTTTGCCTTGCAGCCGCCATGCCTCGATCACTGCCTCCTCTACCTCGCGGCGGTGGTTGCTCCAGCGCTCGAGGCTCGCCGCGCGCTCCAGCATGTGCAGGGCGTCGGCGTCCCGGTGCTGAGCCAGGTACGCGCCGGCGATGAGCTGCGGATACAGCGCGTTATCCGGCTCGGCCTTCCACGCGGCGGATGCGTGGTCTATCACCTGCGGCGCGACGCTCGGATTCGCAGGTGGCCTGGGCCTGCGCAGCCTTTCCCTCGGCGTAGCCAGTTCGGGGCGCAGGGTTCCCATGCGCTGGGCGTAAGCGATGGCAAGCTGACAGCGGATCATCGTCCGCCGGTCGGCGGGGGCGGCCCGCAGCGCCCGCGACAGCGCGCCCACCCGGTCCGGCTCGGCCTCGCCGTGCCGAGCATAGCTGGCCCCCACCCCCTCCAGCACCAGCCACTGCCAGTGCCGCCGCAGCTCTGCCGACACTCCTTTCGGCAGCTCGCCGCTCAGCACGGAGGAGGAGAACGGATCCGGCCGGCCGGCGACCAGGCTGATCAGCAGCCACGCCTGGTCCCTGGCGGTCAGCCGCAGCTCCCGCGAGGCGGCGAGGATCACCACCAGCGCGCCCACGAGTATCGCCAGCACCTTGACCAGCCTTGGCGTCATCCGCATCTCACTGCTCCTCCGGCCGCTGCGGTTGCACCCGACGGCGCAAGAACTCCGGCCACAGATCAAGCGGGCGCGGCGGCGTCACCGCAAGCGGCCGTCCCAGCAGGTCGGGGCCGGAGATGGCATCGCCGCGCAGGATGGGCGGCAGGTCATCGGGGTGCACCCTCACCCCACCTCTCCCTTCCAGGGAGAGGTGTCGCGCGGCGGCGTCGGCCCTCGGCGGCGAGGTGGCGATGACGACCCACGCTGCCCCCCACAGCAGCAGCCCCGACAGCACCAGCGCGCCGGCGGTGGCGGCAGCGATCTGCCGCGCCGGGGTGCAGATCCAGTTGTCCAGCGCGTCCGCCACGCGGGTCAACGGGCCGGCGGTGACGCGCGCCATCACCGCCGCGTCGAAGCCGGGATGCGCCTCGATCACCGGATGCAGCTTCAGCCGCTGACACGCAGCCTTGGTCCCCTCGAACCACCGACGGCAGGCGGCGCACTCGGCCAGATGGCCGTCGGCGGCGCGCCGCTCGTCACCGGAAAGGTTGACTTCTCCCCCTTTCAAGGGGGAGACCGAGAGAGGGTCCAAGGCCCCGGCCATGCCACCCTCCCCCCGCCTCTCCCCGGCACAGACAAAGGTTGGCTCTTCATCCAACAGCGCCGACAGCAGCTCGCGCATGTGCTCGCAGTGTGAATCAGTCATGCTTCTTCGCTCAACAGCTCGCGCAGCTTCTCGCGCGCGGCGGCCAGGCGCGAGCGCACCGTGCCCACCGGCACCCGCAGAATATGCGCGATCTCCCGGTACGACGCGCCGTGCAGCTCGCGCAGCACCAGCGCCGCCCGCAGCGGCGGCGATAGCGACTGGATGGCGGCGCGCACCGCAACTCCTTCGTCGGGGGAAGACCGCGCCGACGCCAACTCCGGTGGCAGCTCCCCCTCGCGCCCGCGCCGGCCCAGGCGGTTGATGCACTCGTTGACGGTGATGCGCCGCAACCAGGTTGCGAATGTCGCCTCCCCGCGAAATCCCCCGAGTCGAGTGAAGACGCGCACCAAAACCTCCTGCGCCGCGTCCTGCGCCTCGTCGGCGGCGCCCAGCATCTGGTAGGCGAGGTTGAGCACCCACCCCCGGTGGCGTTCGAGCAGCGCGTCGAAAGCACGCCGGTCACCCTGCCGGCAGGCGGCGACCAGGTCGGCGTCAGGATGCGCCATGGCCTCGGGGCGCCGGACGCGGAGTTGATCCAAGGCCGCTGTTGACCTCGCGCTAATCCGTCTTCTCCCGATGGTATTGACAGTTGACGCCCGGCGAAAGTTCGCCGTGGGGGCAGTGGGCCTCATCCGGGGCAGGAGGGTCGCCCGCCGCCGCCGAATTGCTGGGCTGAGGATACTACCGGGAATCCCCCATGTCCAGGTCTCGCAGCCGCCGCAAGCGCAAAGCCCCACCGCCTCGCAAGCGCCGTTCGTGGTTTTCTCGCCTCTCGCCCGAGGTGCGCGTGATCGCGCTGGTGGTGGTCGTCGCGGCTGGCGTTGGAGCCTTCGTCTCCTGGCCGCGGAAGGCGGCGCGCCCGACGACCAAGCTCACCATCGTCGCGCCCGCCGATGATGCTTTCCGCCTGGCGCTGATTGACGCCGGCCGTTCCTTCGCGCGCACCCACCGCGATCTCGATGTCGTCGTCGTTGACGCGCGAGATGAGAAGATGCGCGCCTACGAAGCGATGTGGCGCAAGGGCGAGTCGAAGGTGGACCTGCTGATCGGCGCGGAGGCGTACCTGGCGGGGTGGGCGCAGGCAGGGCTGCTGGAGCCGTGGGACGACCTGGTGGCGAGCCGAAAGATGCGGCTGGCGCCCGCGGGCCTGGAGGCGGGCCGGATCGCGGGCAAGCAGGTGATGCTGCCGGTGGCGCTGGAGCTGACCTGCCTGACGGTGGCGGGGCCGGACAGCGCCGCTATCCCGGATTCGCTGGAGCGGCTGGCGAGCGCGGCGCGGAAGTTGAGCTCACCGGGCGCGCCCGCGTTGGGCGCAGACTGGCGAGGGCCCTGGGCGGCGGCCGTGGTGCTGTCAACGGCGCGAGCTGCGAGGCCTCATCTCACGCAGGCGATGCTGATGGGCGGCGCCGGCGAGGCCCTGGCCTGGTGGCGGCGCGGCATTGCCGAGGGTTGGGCAAGCAAACCCGCGGCAAGCGACGGCAGCCTGCCGCGGCTGTGGTGGGCGGGACAGCGCGGCGCCCCAGGCGGCGACGGCGGCCGGGGAGTGCTGTGGCTGCCGCCGGGGGCGGTCGAGCACGGAACGCTGTGCGCGGCCTATGGCGCCGTGCTGCCACGCAAGTCGAGCCACCAACCGGCGGCGCGGCTGTTTGCGTCCGAGGTCCTGCTGTCGGACGAGTTCCAGTCGGCGCTGGCGCAGCGGGCGGGATTGCTGCCGGCGGTGGTGGGAGCGTGGGACCAGCTCAGCGGCGCCCGGTGGAAGGCCCTAAGCGGCGCGGCCGCGCGCTCGCTGCCGCTGTCGCCGGAGCTGCGGGCGCGGGGGACCGCGGAGCGCTTTGCGCAGGTCACCAGGTCGTGCCTGGAGGGCGAGACGACTCCCGCGGCGGCGGCCGCCCGGCTTGCGGGTCTGCTCTAGGCCGGGGAACCGCGGAGACGAGCGGAACGCAGTGTACGCGCCAATCGCCCGACGGTGGTATAATGGTGAATTAGAGGATGCGAAGGGGAGCAAGCCGGTGAAAAGGATGTATCTCGGGTGGATCGCGATCGGCGCCCTGGTCGTCGTGAGCTTGGTGCTGGCGGCAAGCAGCCGGCACCGGGGCCCCACCAGCGCGGTGGACGAGCAGGTGGCGGGGTATTCTCAGCAGGCGCTTGGACAGGAACCGGCCGCGGAGCCCGGTGACGGGAAGGTCACGCTCAACTTGTCGCGGGCGCTGCGCCTCGCGCTGCCGGTGCTGGGGTATTTCGCCTATCATCCCCGGCCGGACGAGCACGAGGAAGACCCCGCGAAGCTCGCGCAGGCGCGCCAGGACCAGGCCCAGGAACGGGCCGAACGAGACATGCTGGCGCAGCTGGCGGCGGATTACAGGGGCGCCTTGTCGGTAGTCCTGGTAACCCCAATGACGACGCCGGCTTCGATCGCGCGGCACAAGGTGGCGAAGTTCCCTACCACCATCATCTTCGACGCGGACAACCAGGAGCTGTGGCGTCATGAGGGGGACGTCACCGGCGCGCAGATCCGCCGCGAGCTGGTGAGAGTCAAGATCGAGCCCGCCCCCGCGTCCGACGCCGGCGCGAAGAAGTAGTCCCGCCAGCCGTCCGCTCGCGGGGCAAGCGGGCGCGGATCGCCGCCAACGTCGGAAGCACCAGCAGCGGGAGCACGGCGGGACTTGCCCACGCTGCACCGGGGTGTCGCGCAAACGCCTCTACCCGTCACCACGTGGAGTAGGGCGTGCCGTCGCGACCGGTGTCGTCGCTGTTGGAGTGCACCTCACCGGAGGCGCCGTCATAGCGCCAGTCGCGCTTGCCGGTGAAGGGGTCGAGCGGCGCCAGCATGTCGCCGGTGCGCAGATAGGGCCCGCGATAGGACGCCAGGTCGAGCTCCCGTCCGGAGCCGTCGAACCTGGAGCTGACGTGCTCCCCGCTCCAGGCGAAGACGTCCTCCAGGCGCGGCGGGAAGCCCCCGCAGTCAGCGTGGAAGTGCTCGATGGCGACGCGGAAGTTCGCCAGGTCACCCCGCAGCGCGCTCTCGTTGGAGCGCCGTGCGGCCCCCAGCACCTGGGGGATGATTATGAGGGCGATCACGCCGATCACGATCAGCAAGACCGCCAGCTCGACGAGGGTGAACCCCTGCCGCAGCCTGCGTTCTCGAAGGGAGGCCGCGACTCGTTTGGACTGCGGCGCCGGCGGCGTGTGCGAGCGAAGAGGGATCATGGCCGTTGATGCTATTATTCCAGGAACGGCGCGACGATTGAGACAAAGTTCGCAGGTGCTTGATCGGCGCCGCCTCCAGGGCGCGAGTGGGGGCTGCCCGGAGCGAGGGCGCCGCAGGCGGAGTCCCAAGCGGCACGGGATCTCCGCCTGCGGCGCGGACAACTGCCCGACACGGGGGGCGGACGCCGGGCGCGTTCGAGCTACTTGTTGAACGTGTAGTTCACCCCCACCCACCAGTGGTCGCCGAAGACACCGCCCTTATAGGTCGGGCCGGCGGGGTCGGGGGTGTAGGTCAGACCCACGATATCGTCGGTTCCATCCCACAGGGCGATGGCGCCCACGGCCGGCGTCAGCAGCGCCTGAACGCCGCCAAACACGCTGTCGCGATTGGGGTGATTGAGGTCGGTGGCCAGGCCCAGCTCCTGACCGGCACCCAGGTGCAGGCGCCAGATGGGGCAATTCGCGGCGGTCGGCGGGCCGGCCGGCGGATTCAAGGTCTTGGCGGCGGCCACGAACACGCCGCGCTCGAAGTCCGGGCCGAACAGATGCCTGAGGTCCTGGCCCAGGTCGCGCACCCCCACCACCACGTCCGCGTAGTCGCCCTTGCGCTCGCTCAGGAGCAGCGCGGTGGCGTTGAGGATGGTCTCATTGGGCATGGTGTCGGGGTCGGCGTACCATACGTCAATCTCCACGCGATCGGTCACGCCGACGTACATGGTGGTGAAGTAAACGTGGCCGGGCAAGCCCGGCGGGTAGTCGTACTTGATGTAGTACTGCGCCAGGTCCACCTGGCCCGCGCCGACCTGGTTGGCCGTGGGCATGGTCACGATGTCCCCCGCCAGCGCCGGGACCGCCCACAGCGCGAGCACTGCCACTACTGCGAGAATCGCGGCTGTCAGTCTCCCCATGATTTCAGCTCCCTCCACCGTGGTATCGTCGCCCCGGTCGAGCTCCGGTGGGCGACCGCCGGCATCTCTTCGCCGCTAGGCAATCGCTTACCTGCCGGCCGCCGGGCGCCAAGCGGCGGGGCGGCGAATCCCTTGGGCGCGCACCGCGACTCCAGGGGAAATCGCGGCCGCTCCTCACCCAATGCCACGCGCTGGTTACGCGTGATCTCGGTCAGGGATTCTCCAACTGGACTTCGGTCTCTCCCGCGGCGAGACGAGCGAGGATCTCCTCGATGATGGGGAGGTGCCAGAAGTACCCGCCCTCGGCCAACTGGTACTCGACCACCACCCAGCCCCGGCGGCGCACGGCGCGGCCGCGGAAGGAGTGGCCTTGCCTGCGCACGCCGCGCACCCACACCCGCATGCCCAGCGCACGTTCCGCCCGCCGGCGCTGCGGCTCCAGCGACGGCGGCAGGTCGTCGGCTGCTCGGATCCGCGCCCACCTCACGTCGAGCTACCCTCGTCCGGGCGGGGCAAGCATTCAGCCACCGTTGGCGGCGCGTGCCCGCGCGGTGGCCGCGACATCGCGGGAAAAATGGCGCCCCCGGCCCGAATCGAACGGGCGACGCAGGGCTTAGGACGCCCTCGCTCTATCCGCTGAGCTACGGGGGCGCAAGGCGCCGAGCGGGCGATGCCGGTGCCAGGCCGCGATGATCCTGATTATACCGCACCCGCGGGCGCTCGTCCAACGGCCCCTGCCGGGGTGTGACCGCGGAAAGTTGGGATCGGTCGCGAGAACCTGTAGGGGCGCACGGCGTGCGCCCCCTTCACAGCGGCTAGGCCGTTGGCCGCTGGCTAGGCGGCTAGTAGCCGCCGCCATCCCGGCCCGACGAAGTCGGGACCTAGGGACGTGGCGGTCGCTTGCGACCTAGCCACCGAGGGCGGTTGGGCCACATCCAAATGCGCGACTACGAGCCTATTGGGATGAGGCTCAACCCATGGAGCATGGCCGCCCCGGCCGTGTGGGCGACCCGCCTCGTCGGGTCGCCAGATGACACAGGCGAGGGCGCCTATGCTCCACGTGGGATGCATGGCGCCACCTCTCCGGTCAACTCCACCAACGAAAAGCGGTCACACCCGTCGGAGGGGGAAAAGCCGACCCGCCCCGATGGTCGTCGGGGCGGGTCGAGAACCTGCTCGGCATCTCGACGGTTACCAGATGCCTCGCGACTGTCCGTCACTCAGGACCGGCTAGAACGAGCGTATGTCTCCATCGCCCTCGGCATTCGGCCGGAACAGGTACCTCAGGTAGTCGTAGAAGGTCTGGTTCACGTACTTGGCGTGACCATCCACGAAGCCGACCGGCCTCGCGGTGTGGATGTTCGGGGCCAAACCCACGTTGTTGGTCGCGGTTGACCACGGCAAGGCCGGGTTCGGTCCAGGCGGGTCGGTCGAGGGCTCCTGGTGCGTCATGCCGTACGCCACGCTGTAGCCCTCGTGGACGCTGATCGCGTCGCACCATACCAGCGGCTTGGCAGCCGGATCGTCGAAGTAGCCAAGCTGTATACTGCAAGGCGCGTACTCATAGGGCCTGTAGTACTGGTCAGTCGTCGGCGAGGGGCCTGCAGGCAGGATGCCCAGCACCCTGGCCCGGTCGAACAGCCATTTGTAGTTGCCACAGTTAATGTTGCGGTACGGGTACCAGCTCGACGGGCCCGCTGGCTGGGTGTAGCCGTCTATGTCATGGGCCTCGTAACCACAGGCCTGGTTCCAGGTGCCGCTGCAGCCGTCTCCCAGGTCGTAATGGCTGCCCAGTGTGCCGTAGTCGTGGTGCAGGCAGGCATAGGTGTAACAACCGTCCCACATGCACTTGTTGACGCCGGGGATGATGGGAACGGTCGCGGCCTGAACCACGAACCCGCATAACTGCCACGGATCCTTCTTGGACAGGGTCGGGCAGTTGAAGATCTGGATGTTCTTCATGTACGGGCGCAACAGGTCAGGGAGAACCCACTTGCCCCAGGCGTACGGGTTGCCCATGATTGGATGCCGGGGAGTCCCGATGTACTGGGCGTCGGTCGGGTACACATAGTGGCCCAGGAACTCGCCCCGGTAGGCACCCCACAGCTTGTCGCGGACACGCCCCGGGTCCGTGGTGACGTCAACCAGCGGCGCGGTCAGCGGCGCAATCGCCACCGGGGAGCGGGTGAGCACGTGGGCCTGCCCGCTCATCTGGTTGGCGTCCGCCGCCGGCAGGCAGTCATCATAGTCGTTGGCATACATCAGGCACGCCAAGGTGATCTGCCTGACGTTGGACAGACAAGTGGCCTTGCGGGCCGCTTCCCGCGCTCGGGCGAACACGGGGAACAGAATTGCCGCCAAGATTGCGATGATCGCAATCACGACCAGCAACTCGATCAAGGTAAAACCGCGATTCCTTCGCATGTTCAAGTTGCCTCCTTAGAGTTCATGCGAACGCTTTCCGCCTCTGCCACCCGACCCGATGCGGCCGGGGGCAGTGCAAGCTAAGAAGTCAGTTCCTCGGGCCGATCGCGTACCTTCACCTCCCTTCCGGCCCAGCATACCCTGGTATGTCGTAACCGTTAGCCGCATAACTGTCATCCTGAGCGCAGCGAAGGATCTTGTCTCGGATGATAGCCACTTCCAAGATTCTTCGCCTCTGGCTCAGAATGACATCCTCCGTCGGTGCTCCAATGGCCCGGCTTTCGTGCGGCGCCTCCCCGCACCCGCCACCGGTCGCTCACATTCGCTTCGACGCGGGCTGCGTCCCGTGCCGACGGCCTTTTCAAATCTCCGCCTCGCCAGAAGCGGTCATACGCTACACGTCACCCCGCGCCGCCTGCCTGCGGGCAATGTCACGGGGCTGCGACTCAGCCGCCTGGCGGGGTCTCAACATTTCCTGCGCCACCCGGAGCCGGTGCGGCACCCTCTGGCTCGACGGGTTCCTGGCCTCGCTCCTGGCCGGGGCGATCCGGGAAGTACTCTTCCCGCGGGTTGCCGAAGTAGATCCACAGCATCGCGACGATGACCACCACGACGAGGATCACGATTACCGTGACGATGGGGCTCACCTGCTTTTTCAACGCTTAGTTCCTCCTGCCCCCGCTGCCGGGGCCTTGTGGTGTAACACCGACTCGCACCTCGCAATATACCCATCGGGAGGGCGCCTTACTCGTTCTTCTATTGGGTGGGATTCTGCGGCGTAGGCAGTAATCCTTCCGATAGAAAATATATTGCGAATCGCGCCGGTTGTCAAGCGCCGTGGTCGGTATTCTTGCGCAGGTGACGCGAACCGACGTTCTGCCGTGACATCCCGGCCGAGGCGGCCAGGCTCCATGGCGCGGGCGCGGCGGCCAGGAGAGGATGATTGGAGCATGGGCGCCCCCGCCCGTGACATCCCGGCCGAGGCGGCCTCAACCTCCGAGCACCGACTGCTGCTTCTTGTTCCTCTTCTCCCGTCGCTTCTCCTTGATGCTCTTGGCCGGCTTCTTCTTGTCTTCGCGCTTGGTGGTATGTGCCTTGTCGGGCATGGAAGATCACCTCCGTGCAGGCTCAGGCGCAACCCGGGCCCCGCGACCGGGCCGGCCATACGGGCCGGCAGCCGCAGGGGCCGGGACGCTGCAACTGCGGCCGATATGTTAGGCCCCTCCGCTCCGCTATCTGGTGGGGCCCTTGTCCCGGCCAATAATCCGAGCAGGAGGCCACTTCAGGCCGCCTCCTGCGCCGACATCGAGTACGCGCGCACCCCTTGCTCCACGCGCTGCCGCAGACCCCTCACTCCTTGCAGGATGCGGTCCGCGATCTCGTCAGCACAGACCACGATGATCAGGCTGTTGTGATCATCGCTGCGGTAGGCGCGGCGACCCGGGCGCTCCACCTCGCGCGCAACCGCCACGCCGTCGAGACGCGCATAGTCGAGCACTGCAATCTGGCGATGCAACAGGCCGATCACCTCCGCCTCATGCCGCCGCTCGAATATGACGTGCACGACCTTCAATCGCGCGCTCTTCGCTGCGTCATTTCTCTAGTCACAGCATAGCTCCTGCCCCGCGCGCTGTCAAGGGTGGGGGCGGCCGCCGCTGGGCGCCGGTCGGCTCCAGCCCCACCCACACCTCATGTTCGTGTTGGCGCAGTGCGGCCAGATATGCCTCGAACTGCGCAAACCCCGTGCCGTCTTGGGTCGCCCGTAGTCCACCCACCGCTTGCTGATATCAATCCCCACTACTACTGCCCGCTCCCGATCCGGCACCGCTTGACGATTCCTCCGCGCTTGCTGCATACTGCTCTGTAGTTAGGTCCGCCCTTGGAAGTTGTGTTAACCAACGTTTCCCCAAGCAGGACCTAACCTGCTCTTATCCCTCGCCATTATGGGAACAGGCGCTGCACCTGTGTCCGAACCCAACGAGACTGCACCGAGCCCGGACTCCGCCGCGCGGTTGCGCACCGACCTCACGCTCGTCCTGGTGTCGTGGGGGGTCTTCGGTGCGTGCTGGTTCAACGCGGTGCAGGGCGCGCCCTACACCGCCTTTGCGGTGCGCCTGGGCGCGAGCCCACTGGTGCTGGGCTTTCTGTCGGCGGCCGCGGTGTTGGGGGTGATGGGGCAAGTTGCGTCATCATACTTCATCGAGCGCACCGGCCGTCGCAAGCTCATATTCCTGACCGCCGGCTTGCTCCAGCGTCCGCTGTGGATCCTGGTCGGGGCGCTGCCGTTCCTGATTCCCGCCGGCCATGGCGTCTGGAGACTGTGGGGGCTGCTGTGCTTGACGTTGCTGTCCTCGACCTTGGGCTCGATAGGCAGCCCCGCCTGGGTCAGCTGGATGGCGCATGTAATCCCCCAGCGCCTCCGCGCGCGCTTCTTCGGCGCCCGGTTCCGCCTCGCCACCGTTAGCGGCATGATCACCGCCCTGGTGGCGGGCAGGGTGCTGGACTGGAACAGCTCCTACGCCACCTTTTTCGCCGTCTTCGGCTTCGCGGCGGTCATGGGCACGATTGACATCGCCATGTTCTTGTTCGTCCCCCGTCGCTACGAGGCGCGCCCCTCGCGGCCGACGCCGCTGCTCACCATCTTGACCGTGCCCTGGCGCGACCCGGCTTTCCGCCGCTATCTCTATTATGCGGGCTCGAGCGCCGCCAGCTACGCCATTATGGGGCAGTTCCTGACCCTCTACCTGCTGGAACGGGTCGGGCTGGGCAAGTTCTATACCAATCTCTACCTGCTGGTGATCCCGCTGCTGCTGGCGGCGGTGCTGGGGACCGCCATCGGACGCCAGATCAGCTACTATGGCAACCGGCCGGTGCTGACGGTTGCGACCTTGCTCGCCATCCCCTTGCCGCTGATGTTCGGCGGGGCCGGGCACGACAGCCACTTGCTGCTCACCGCCGCCGCCGTGCTCGCGGGAGTGGTGACTGGGGTCGTGGGCGTCACCGAGGTCAACTTACTGTTCGCCATGACGCCCGAGACCAAGCGCAGCGCCTACCTGGCAGGGGTCGCCCTGGTCGCGGGGCTGGTGGGAGCGGCGGCGCCGATCGTGGGCGGCGTGATCGCGCAGTCGCTGGCGGGTTGGCAGACGACCATCGGCGGGTTTAAGGTCGTGAACCTGCACGTGGTGTTCCTGGTCTCAACCGTCATGCGGGTGATCCACCTTGCCGTATTCGTGCCGCAGCTGCCGGAGCCCGCCGCACGTCCCCCCCGGGAGCTGGTGGCGAACGCCTTGCGGGGTTCCATGGAGGCGGCGGGCGATGCGATGCGACGGCTCCGACGCCGCTGAACCTGGAGGCCGCAGTGACACATCAATTCACCGTCTCGACGCGCGCCCGCGCGCAGCTGGTGGAGATCACCGAACAGGTCGCGTCCGCGGTGCGCGAATCCGGCGCCGCCAGCGGGGTTGTGCACGTGTTCGTCCCCCACACGACCGCGGGCATCACCATCAACGAGAACGCCGACCCCGCGGTGGGGGCGGACCTGCTGGCGGCGCTGGAGCGCATGGCGCCTGACGGTGCGCGCTACAGCCACGGCGAGGGCAACTCCCCGGCCCACGTCAAAGCGAGCCTGATGGGGTGCTGTCAGACCGTGCTGTTTCAAGACCGCGCGCTCGTGCTCGGCGCCTGGCAGGGGATCTACCTGTGCGAGTTCGACGGCCCGCGCACCCGCCGCGTGGCGGTCAATATTCACGCGGATGCGGGCTAGAACCTGCAGCCGGTGATCCGGTGGAAATCCGCAGGGAAAGAGGCGCTCAATGGAGCTGGTGGGCAATCCGAAGATGTGCTATGGCTGCGGCACCGAC
>DATLAK010000109.1 GCA_035527535.1 Armatimonadota bacterium | reverse complement strand
CCTTGCTCCTGACTCAAGCGGACTCGGTCAAGACCTGCTCCAGGGCGGCGATGAACCGCCGGTTCTGGTCGGGCAGGCCGATGGTGACGCGGATATGGGTGGGCAGGCCGAAAATATCGCCGGTGCGCACGATCACCCCCTGGCGCAGCAGCCCCTCGAACACCTGGCGACAGTCCGCGGCTGCGTCCACCAGGATGAAGTTGGCGTGCGTCGGGACATAGGAGACGCCGAGGCGTGCGAACTCGCCGTAGAGGTAGTCCTTGCCCTCGCGGACGACCTTGAGGCTGCGCTCGACCTGACCGGGATCGCGCAGGCTGGCGCGCGCCCCCTCCATGGCGACGGTGCTGACGTTGAAGGGCGCGCGCACGCGCATGAGGCTGTCAATCAGCCGCGGCGGGCCGAAGCCGTAGCCGATGCGCAGCCCCGCCAGCGCGTAGATCTTGGAGAACGTGCGCAGGACGATGAGGTTATCCGCCCCCTCCTTGAGCAGGGTCAGCGAGTCGGGGTAATGCGGGTCCTCGACGTACTCGCCGTAGGCTTCATCCAACACCACCACGCAGCTCGGCGGCGTCGCCTCGAGGAAGGCGGTGACCTCGTCGTTGGTGACGATGGCGCCGGTGGGGTTGTTGGGGTTGCCGATCCACACCAGCTTGGTGCTCCGGTCGAGGCGGCGCGCCATCTCCCGCAGGTCGTAGCGGTAGTCGCGCAGGGGCACCAGCACGCACTCGCCGCCCATGAGGCGGGTGGTGAACTCGTACTGACTGAAGGGCCCCTCGGGCATGAGCGCGCGCTCGCCCGGGTTGAGGAACGCCAGCCCGATGCCGAGGATGACCTCGTCGCTGCCGCGGCCGATGACGATCTGCTCCGCGGGCAGGCCCAGGTGCGCCGCCAGCTCGCGGCGCAGGTCGTACCAGTCGTTGTCCGGGTAGAGACGAGACTGCGTGAGCGCCTGCTTCATCGCCTCCAGCGCCAGCGGGGAGGGCCCCAGCGGATTCTCGTTGGAGGCGAGCTTGATGATGTCGCTCAGCCCGTACTCGCGCTGCACCTGCGCGATCGGCTTGCCCGGGCTATAGGGGCGCAGCCCCGCGATCGCGGGGCGGGTCAATCCGTCGTCAGCCATGGCAGCGTGTCTCCCGCTATCCTATGCGCGGATGGCACAGAGGATGAGCCTCCGCCTATCCCTCGTCGCTGGCGGTGTCCGCGCCCAGGAACAGGCGGCGCTGGAGCAAGAAGTCGCGCTCAGTCCAGCTCCGCCCCTGGCCGCCCTCGCGCTCCATGATGGTGAGAAAGCGATTGACCTGCGCGTCCAGGTTCTCCGCATGGTGCAGGGCGCAGGCTTCGACCGTCAGCGGCTCCTTGGGCGCGCCCATGGTCGGCTCGCCGTGATGCGCCACCACCATGTGCCCCACCCGCAGCCGATGCTCCTCACTCAGCTCCGCGACCTCCTGCAGCGCCTGCGCCACCAGATGATAGCCCTGGGCGATGTGCCCGATCAGCTCCCCCTCGTCCGTGGTCTCGATGCTGAGATTGCACGCGTATTCGCTGACCTTGCCGATGTCATGCAGCAGCGCGCCCACCACCAGCAGGTCGCGGTCGAGCTGCGGGTAGATGGCGCACAGATGATCGCAGATCTTGACGACGTTGAGGGTGTGCTCGATCAGCCCGCCGACGTAGGCGTGATGCACCCGCTTGGCCCCGGGGGCGGTCTTGAAGCGGTCGGCGAACTCCCCGTCGGCGAAAAACACCGCCAGCAGCTTGCGCAGGCCGGGGTCGCGCACCGACTTGCAGACCCCGATCAGCTCCTCCAGCATCTCGTCCGGGCTGCGCGCGGCCGTCGCCAGGAAGTCCTCGCGCCGCACCTGCTCCGGCGCGCAGCGGCTGAGGTCGCCGACGATGACCTGTAGTTTGTCCTTGTACGCCTCGACGCGGCCGCTGACCGCCACCACGTCGCCCTCCTCGAACGTCGCCGCCAGCGCCTCGGCATTGTCCCATACCCGCGCCTCGATGTCGCCGGTGCGGTCGCCCAGGGTCAGCGACAGGTACTGGCCGGGCTTGTTCTTGAACGGAGTCAAGCGCTTGCCGCGCACGACGTACTGCTCGCCGGCGAGGTTCGCCCCCGGGGTCAAGTCGCGCACGCAGCGCCGCGCCGCGCGGCCATCCTCCATGCCCAGCTTCGGCTGTTTGCCCTCGCTTGCAGTCATGTCGTTCCCCCGTGGCTCCTTCCCGCGCCCCCAGGGCCCCATCCCATCAGTACAGAGTCTGGATGTCCGCACCCTGGTAGTACTTCGCCAGTATCTCCCGGTAGTCGCGACCGGCGGCGGCCATGCCCGCCGCCCCGACCTGGCACATTCCGACGCCGTGGCCCCACCCGGCCCCCCACAGCACGAAGGCCACCGCTCGCCCGGCCGCGTCGGCCAAGCGCTCGACCACGAAGGCCGAGCTCGGCAGGTCGCCCAGCGCGCGGCGGATCACCAGCTCGCGGCTGAGGGTGGTCGTCGCGCGCGTGCCCACCACCTCCAGGCGCGCGATGCGCCCCGAGGCGCCGCGCTCCAGCGGTCGCAAGTCCACCACCTCGCCGACGCTCACCATGTCGGCGAGGGACTTGTCAATCTCCTCGCGCGGCAGCGTCCGCACCCAGCGAAAGCGCGACAGGTCAACGTACTGCGGCTGGCGGCAGTTGACCGCCGGGAAGGTCTTCAGGTACGCGCGCAAGCGGTCGTCCTGCTCGCGGTAGCCGCGGTCGTCGCGGTTGCCGTCCGCCACCCCCTGCAGGTAAGGAACGTCGCTGCCCCACACGTCGCGCGCGCCCTCGGTGTACCCCCCGCAGACCGCGTGATATACGGCATCGGCCGGGCGCCCGTCGTAGGTCAGGATCTCCCCCCGCGTCGCCGCCACCGCGGCGTCGCCCGCGGGCGCCTGTCCGCTGATGCCGCGGTAGGCCTGGCAGTGGCCCTCGGCGCACAGGTCGAACCCATCGGCGCGATGGCGGCCGAGCTTGAACATCGCCTCGCTGCGCACCGCCACCGCCTGCGCCTTCAGCGCCTCCAGGGGATAGCTCGGCCCCATCTCCGCGCACACCACCCCCCGCGCGTACGCCTCGAGGTCCACCGTATTGACCAAGGATAACATGCCGGCGGCGTCGCCCGCCACCTCCAGCTCGCCCGCGTAGCGCCGCAGCGACTTGTCGTCAAGGCCCGCCAGCAGGCCGTCCGCGCACCCCTCGCCGGGGCGCAGACGCAGCGGCAGCCCCAACCACCGCCCGGGGCCGCGGGCGCCGACGACATAGACCTCCCCGGCGGCCGGGCGCTCGGCGGCGCCTGCGCTCGGCGGCGCCGCCGAGCGCAGGCAAACGGTCCACGTGTCGCCCTCGCCTTTCGTCTCCTCCCCCCCGGCGGACAGCACGAACGGCCCCGGCGCGCCGATGACGACCGTGGTGCGGTGCCACGCCAGGCCGACCCGCACCTGCGCCGGAGCGACGTCCGCCCCCACCGGGCGCGGCCCCAACCCCATTGCTAACGCGGCGAGCGCCGCTGCGGCCAGGCGGCTAGGTCTGCTCTGCAGACCGCCGTGGCGGTGGCGGAGCCGCCTAGCCACGCTTGAGGGGGCGTCGGTCACGCCTTCGGCCCCAGGGCCCACACCGCCTGGAAGCGCACGGTGCGCGCCCAGTTGCGGTCGCCCTGCGGTTTGGTGAAGACCGCGTTGAGGCGCAGGGCGAGCTCGCTGGTGAGCTGATAGGTGAGGCCGGTGTCGGCGCTGGAGCCGAACTCGCGGCCCCCCGCCGCCGAGCCGTTACCCGTCGCCTTGAGCCGCGGGCCCAGGTTTTGGGCGTAGTAGACCTGCACCTTGTGCTGCCACGCTTCGCCCAGGACTCGCTCCTCGGACAGGTCGAGGACGACGTGTTTGCCCAGCGGCATCCGCAGCCCCAGGCCGAGGGCGTGATCGGCCTGCGAGAAGTCGTGACTCCCGGTCAGGCTGTAGCCGATGAAATAGCTGCGGCGCGCCGACTCATTGTAGAGGTACTTGGCCTGGTAGTCCACGCGGTCGGGCGCGGTGGCGTCCACGCCCTGGTCGGAGTTGCGCACCTTGCCGTAGTCGTCCTGAAGGTAGACCCACACGCTCTGGCGCGCGCCGGTGGGACGGATGAACCACAGATCGAGGTCGCTCGACCACGACAACTGGGAGCTGTCGTTCTCGCGGGACGACACCAGGCTGAAGGCCAGCGTGCCCTTGCGCTCCCAGCCCGCCTCGGCGGCGTGGCTGCACAGGCCGCATAGTAATAGGGTGACGCCGATCGCGCGCCGCAATTCTTACCCTCCGGGATGGGCTCGCATGGCAACTTCGCCGCCGCGGGAACGAAACCTGCCCCGCGCGGCGGGGACGAAGGCGCGGGCGCAGTAGGGGCGCATGGCCATGCGCCCCTACTGGTTCGCCTCAGGCCGTCCCGCTCATCGTTTCCTCGCCCTCGATGAGGCCGTCGCGGAAGTGAACGACGCGGCGAGCGTGGCGGGCGATGTCGGGCTCGTGGGTGACGATGAGGATGGTCTTGCCCTCGCGGTTGAGGCGCTGGAGGATGGCCATGATCTCCGTGCCCTGGGCGGTGGCGAGGTTGCCGGTGGGCTCGTCGCCGAGGATGATGGCGGGGTCGTTGACCAGGGCGCGGGCGATGGCGACGCGCTGCTGCTCGCCGCCGGACAGCTCGTTGGGGCGATGCCCCATGCGGTCGGCGAGGCCCACCGCCGCCAGCGCCCGCTCGGCGCGCTCCCGACGCTGGTCGCCGCGCGCGTAGAGCAGCGGCAGCTCCACGTTGCGCACGGCCGTCGCCCGCGACAGCAGGTTATAGCTCTGGAAGACGAAGCCGATCTGTTGATTGCGGATCTTGGCGAGCTGGTACTCGTCGAAGCGCGACACCTCGACGCCGTTGAGGCGGTACTCGCCGGCGGTGGGGTGGTCGAGGCAGCCCACCAGGTGCATGAAGGTGGACTTGCCGGAGCCGGAGGGCCCCATGATGGCCACGAACTCACCGGCCGCGATCGCCAGCGAAACCCCGCGCAGGGCCGGCACCACCAGCCGCCCCATGCGATATTCCTTCTTCAGGTTGACCGCCTCAATCATGGTCGCGACGCTCATCCCCCCGCCGGGGCGGCGGCCGGCGGCGCCAGCGTGCCGATGGCCCGCTGCAGGTTCACCAGCGCGGTCTGGTGATCGTAGCGCGCCCGCACCTGGTTGGCGAGCGCACTGGTGACGGCGACGCGGGCGTCTATGACCTCGAGCAGGATGCCCACGCCCTGGTGGTACTTGCCCTCGGCGGCGGCCAAGCGCGCCTGGGCCGCGGCCACCGACTTGGCGCTCGCATCCACGCGCTCGCGCGTGCGTTCCGCCTCCACCAGGGCGTTCTCGACCTCCAACCCCACCTGATTGATGGCCTGCTGGAGGTTGGCCTCGCTGCGGCTCAACTGCGCCCGCGCGGAGGTCTCATCGGAGCGGGTCGCGTAGCCGTCGAACAGCGGCCAGGACGCCGTGAGCAGAAAGCCCCACGCCGGGTCGAGCGCATTCCAGTCGGCGTATCCCCGGTCGTATTGAGCGGAGACGTCGAGTAGGGGGCCGCGGCCGATCCGCGCCAGGGTCACCGCGTAGCGGCTGGCGCGCGTGACCGCCTCGGCCTGCATGAGCTCCGACCGTCGGGTGCGCGCGGTCTGCAGCGCCTCCGCCAGCGGTGGGAACTCGCCGGCGACTGCGGGCGCCGCCGGTGCCAGGTCCAACGCCGTGTCCGGCGGCACGCCCAGGGTGTTCTTGAGCCGCGCCAGCGCCAGGCGCACATCGCTGCGGGCGTCAATGAGATCGAGCTCGGCGCGCGCGAGGTCGTCGTCGGCGGGAAAGACGTCCACCTCGGCGGCGGCGCCCAGGGCCGCGCGCGCCTTGACCTGCTCCAGGTGGGATTGCGCGGACTCCACGCCTCCCTGCGCCACCGCCAGCAGCTCGTGCGCCGCGAGCACCGCGTAGTAGTTGCCCGCTACCTGCTGCACCAGGTCGCGGACGGTTGACACGTGGCCGAGCTCGGAGGCGTGCAGCGAGGTGGCGCTCACCGCCACGTTTTCCGCGCGGCCCCGCCGCCACAGCGTCAGGCGCGCCGTGAGGTCGAGGTCCTGGCGGCTATCGGCGTTGCCGAGGGTGCTGCCGGTGAAGCCCTCCACGGAGTCGAGCGAAAGCTGGGGGTAGTAGCTGCTGCGGGCGCGAGTGAGGCCCGCCTCGGCCGCGATCACGCCCTGCTGCGAGGCCGTGATCTGCGGGTTGTGCGCGAGGGCGATGACCACGCAATCGTCGAGGGACAGGGGGCGGTCCGGGAGCGCCGCCGGGGAGGGCACCGCCGCCGGAGCAGGCGGCGCGGCGGCCGCCACCATCAGCACGACGCCGAGATACGCTGCCAGCATGAGCGGTACCCTTCCTCTATCTGGTTGGCGGTCATTCATAGCGCAAGGCCTCGATCGGGCGCAGGGCGGCGGCCTTGCGCGCGGGGAGCAAGCCGAAGAAGACGCCGACGCCGGCGGCGAAGGAAAACGCGACCAGCACCCACGGCAGCGACACGGCGGTGTTCATGCCCAAGATGCGCAGCAATAGGGCGAGGCCGCCGCCGAGGGCGACGCCGACGGCGCCGCCGACCAGGCTCAGGGTGAGCGCCTCGATCAGGAATTGGCGCAGGATGTCGCGCGGGGTCGCGCCCACCGCCTTGCGCAGGCCGATCTCGCGAGTGCGCTCGGTGACGGAGACGAGCATGATGTTCATGATGCCGATGCCTCCCACCAGCAGGGAGACGGCGGCGATGGAGCCGAAGAGCAGGGTCATGATGCGGTTGGCCTCCTGGGCGCCCTCGATGAGATCGGCGGCGGACATGATTTGGAAATCGCTCTCGCTGGCGGGGCCGATGCGGTGACGCCGCCGCAGCAGCGCCTCGACCTCGGCCTGGGCGCGGTCCGCCAGCTTCATATCCGCCACCTGCACCGCGATCGAGCGGACCGCGTCGCGCGCTCCGCCCCGCCCCCCGCCGGGGCCGATCAGCCGGTACATGGCGGTGGTGATGGGCACCACGATCTGATCGTCCTGGCTGAAGAAGCCGGTGTCCCCCTTGGCCACGAACTGACCGAGCACCTGGAAGGTCATGCCGGCGATCTTGATGCGCTTGCCGACCACCGCTTGCCCGGCGCCGAAAAGGTTTTCGACCGCGGTGGGGCCGAGCACCGCCACCTTGCGCCGACTCTGCACATCGCGATCGGTGAAGAACGCGCCTTCAGCGAGCTCGAAGTTGCGCACCTGGGGGAAGGCGGCGGTGGTGCCGACGATGCGCGTGTTGGTGTTGGCGTTACCCGCCTTGACCTGGGCCTGGGTGTTGACCTCGGGGGCGACCGCGACCACCGTCGGCACCTGCTCGGCGATGGCCTCCGCGTCGGCGTAGGTCAGCGTCTGCTCGGAGCCCATGCCGCCGGCGACCGGGCCGTGGCGCATCTGGCCCGCGCGCACCGTCAGCACGTTGGTGCCGAAGCGCTCGAACTGCTGCATGGTGGCCGCCTTGGCGCCCTGGGTCATGGAGATGGCGGCGATGACCGCCCCCACGCCGAAGATCACCCCCAGCATGGTGAGCGCCGACCGCAGACGATTGGCGGCCAGCCCCTCCAACGCCACCCGCAAGGATTCCCAGACGCTCATCGCATGTGCTCCGCTTGGCTTCCTACCCGCCGCGACCGCCACCGCCGCCCCCATCGCTGCTGCGGACGAAGCCGCCCGCCCCCCCGGCGCGGAGGCCCATCTCGCGCATGCGCTGGCTGCGCACGTCGGACGCCGCGGTCAGACTCGGCAGCACCACTACGTCGCCCTCGCGCAGCCCCTCCAGCACCTCCGTGCGGTCGTTGCCCGAGATGCCGGCTTCCACCGGCACCTCCACCTGCTCCTTGCCGCGCAGGAGGACCACGACCTGACTTCCATTCGCGTTACGGATCGCCCGGATCGGCAGGTACAATGTATCCTTCACCCGCTCCACCAGGAAGTCACAGCTCGCCGTCATCCCCGGCTTGAGGCGTGCGTCAGGGTTGTCAATCCCCACCGTCACCAGCACCGTGGTGATGTTCTGTTGGGTCAGGGCCTGGGGGTCTATGCGCGTCACCGTGCCCGCGAATACCTCGTCGGGAAAGGCCTCAACGCGGATTACCACCGACTGCCCGGCCTTCACCTGCCCCACGTCAGCCTCGTCCAGGCTGACCTCGGCGAACATGCGGGTGAGGTCCCCCAGCAGCACCACATCCGTGCCCTGGGTCACCGAGGAGCGGCCGGAGGTCACGATCGTGCCTTGCTCGACCAGCTTGGCCAGGATGACTCCCGCGCGCGGGGCCGTAATCGTGGTGTAATCAAGCATGGTGCGCGTATTGTCGAGCTGGGCCTGCGCGCGCGCGACCTGCGCCTGGGCGCTCGTTACGTCGGCCCGGCGCAGCCGGTCTTGCACCGCGTCCGCGCGCGCCCGATCCAGCCCGGCCTTCGCCTGCGCCACCCGCGCCTGCCCCGATGCCAGCTCCGGGTTCTGCTCCTGCTCCAGGGTGTCCCAGCGCTCCTGCGCGGAGGCAAGCTCGGCCCGCGCCAGGTCGCGGCGGTTGAGGGCGGTGTCCACGTCGCTCTGGGGAACGAAACCCTGCGCCTTCAGCCCCTGGACGCGGAGCAGATCCTTGCCCGCGAGGTCGAGGTTCGCCGCCGCCTTGTCGAGCGCCGCGCGCGCCTGGGCGCGCGTCTGCGGCTGCGCCGCCCGCTGCAGACGCTCCAGGTCCTTGACCGCCGAGTTATGGGCGGCCTCGGCCTGGGCGATGGCAGCCCGGGTCAGCGCCGGCTGCACCTGCGCCTGCTCGCGGGCTTGCGCCAGCCGGGCCTCGGCCGCCGCCAGGTCGGCGGCGGCCTGATCGTAGGCGGTGCGGCTGTCGGTGGGGTCAATCTTAGCGATGAGGTCGCCGGGCTGGACCTTATCTCCAACCTCCACCGCCAGCACGTCCACCCGCCCGCCCGCATACGACTTGACCGCGACCGTCGTCAGCGGCTGCAGCACGCCGTCGGCGGAGACGGTCAGCTCCACGGTGCCGCGCTGCACTCGCACCGTCTGCAATTCCTCGGCGTCAGCCGTGCCTGCGGCGCGCGCGCGCACCCACAGTCCAGCGCCGATCCCCGCGACCAGCACTACGCCGACTATCACTATCGTACGTTTCATGCGCACCGCTCCTGGGCCAAATCACCGCCCGTGGGCGCGCGAGATAACCGCGACTTCAGCGAAGTCGCGTCCTTCGCGATCACGGGCCAACGTTGCTTTCCGCGCCGGTGGGACTATCCCCGAGGCCGTCTCGCGCCTCCGGGGCCGGACTGGCCGCCACCGCCCATGCGCCCCATCATGCCCAGGCCGTTATCGAGGATGCCCAGCGACATGCAGCGCGCTCGCGACCGGGTGGACAACTGCTTGACCAATGCCGCATCCGTGGCCGCGACCTGCTTGCGATACTGGGTGAGCGCGGCGCCGTAGGCCGCTAGCGCGGCCCGCAGGTCCTTGTCAGTCGGCTTTGCCTGGTTGGCGGTGCGGCGCAGCTTGGTCAGCTCCTGCGTCAGCGCCTCCCGCGCACGTGCTTTGGCCGTAAGCGCCTTTTTCGCCGCTGTCTTCTCTGCATCGGTGAGCCCGGCCTGGTCCAACATGCGCGCGGTCATCTGCTCGCGCATTTTCGCCCGCTCGGCCTCGCTCATCTGCCCCCAGCCGCCGGGACCACCGCCCGCGCCGCCGCCTGGCGCCTGCGCCACCATCACCGCCCCCGCCGGCGGGGTCGCCGCTACCGCCATCCGCGCCTGCACCATGTAGAGCACCGACACCGCGGCGAGCGCCGCCGCCGCCGCCGCCACTGCCAAGCGTAGTCTGCTCATGCCACTGACCTCCTGATGGGTCTGGAATCCGCCAGTCTCATGCATAGACGACCCGCCGCCAGCTAAAGTTTCATCCCCGCGCGTGGGGGTGACTCCCGGCGCCGCTCGACAGGTGCACGGCTCGTCGCCGTGGAAATGTGACGCGCGAGGGCGCCCCCCACGACGCGGGTGTCACCGTTTGCCGTTGGCCTGCGCGAGCGACTCTCAAGACCTCCCGTGCGAAGGAGAGGTCGGCCCGGTTTATCGGGCCGCGTGAGGCTTGTCCGCCGTAGGCGGGGTGCGCCACACGGCCGTCCACCCTGTAGGGGCAAGGCATGCCTTGCCCCTACCTTTGGTCCTCTCCGCCAGGGAGACGAGTGGCTCTGCGCGTCATGCCAACGCCTTGCAGTCCTATCCGATGAGGTAGCGAGCGATGACTTCCCGCAAGCTGGACGACCTGGCAGCACTGGCGGGCGCGCCCATCGCCTTCGAGCGCAACGAGGCCTGGCGCGTCTATACCGGCGGCAAGCTCTTCCGCGAGCTGCGCGGGCAGCCCGATCCCCACGACAGCTGCTACCCCGAGGATTGGATCGCCTCGATGACCCGCGCCCGGAACCCGCCCCGCGACGGCCAACCGCCGCTGGAGGGCCTGAGCATCGTCCGCGGCACCGCGGTGCCGTTCGCCCTGCTGGTGGAGCTGTTCCCGCGGGAGATGCTCGGCGCGGATCACCTTGCCGCTTTCGGGCCGACGACGCAGGTGCTGGCGAAGTTCCTGGACTCGGCGGTGCGCCTGCCCATCCAGGCCCACCCCGATGACGAATACGCGCGCCGCTACTTCGACTCGCCGGTGGGCAAGACCGAAGCCTGGATCATTGTCGCCACGCGGGTGATTGGCGGGGTCGAGCCCTACCTCCTGCTCGGTTTCCGCCCGGGGGTGGAGCCCGCGCATTTCCGCCGCCTGGTGGACGCGCAGGATCTCGACGGACAGGTGGAATGCCTCAATCGCATCCCCGTGCGGCCGGGGGACGCCTACCTGGTGACCGGGCGCACCCCCCACGCCATCGGCAGCGGGGTGTTCATGATCGAGGTGCAGCAGCCGTCGGACCTGGTCATCCACACCGAGCTCAAGGTGGTGGAGGTGGAGCTGCCGGCGGAGGGGGCTCACATGGGCCTGGGGTGGGAGCGCGCGCTGGAGGTATTCGATTACACCGGCCACACGGTCGCGGAGGTCACGGCGCGGGCGCGCCTGCAGCCGCGCGTGATCGCGCAGAGCGCGGGCGGCGACGTGGAGCAGATCATCGCCTACGCGGACACGCCCTTCTTCGCCTCGCGGCGGCTGCGGGTGAGCGGGGAGCTGGCGCTGACCAACGAGCGTTTCTACGCGGGCGCGGTGGTCGCCGGCGCGGGGGCGCTCGTCTGGCCTGGAGGCGAGATGGCGCTGCGACCCGGCGACACCTTCTTCGTACCCTACGCGGTGCGCGAGCACAGATATCAGGTAGGGGCGCATGGCCATGCGCCCCTACAGGTGATCACCGCCGACCCGCCAGCGCTGGGGGACATGTGAAGCGGTGCGTCGTTGGGGAAGGCGACCACCGATTCCTGCGCGCAAGGCACGATATCTGCTGTCAAGGGGGCTAACGACCATGATGGTAGTCAGATGTCCGATTCACGGGCTGATAGAGTACGGTGGCCTGGAGGAGAGGGTCATCAACAGCCGGGCGATGCAGCGACTGCGGGGCATCCACCAACTGGCCATGGCGTATCTCGTCTATCCCGGCGCGGTTCACACGCGATTTGACCATTCCCTCGGAGTCATGCACGTTGCGGGGAGAATGGCGAAAGTCCTCGGGTTCAGCAAGAGAGAGATTGGGAATATCAGACTCGCGGCGCTATTACACGACGTTGGCCATGGACCATTCTCGCATGTCTCCGACACTTCGCTCACCGGTTTGAGCGCCGGGTACGCCGATGGGAAGAGAATCGATGCCGAGAAGCTCCACGAGTGCATAACGGTGGACGTAATCAACCATGACGATGAACTACGAGGAATCCTCGGTGCTCGCAGAGAGGATATCACAAGGCTGATTGACACGGTCAACTACGCAGGCCGCACGGCGGCACGGCACATCATATCTGGCCCTCTAGACTATACTCCGGCCATTTCTTGAAGCAACGGATGGCGCAAGCGTGCGAGCACGTCTGTTTTTCGACGAAGGGCGTTTTTGCCCATGAGCGAGAAAATCCAGGCGAGCAGCGCCGCCGCTTGCAGCGCGCGGCGCATTTCGCC
>DATLAK010000108.1 GCA_035527535.1 Armatimonadota bacterium | reverse complement strand
TCGTCGGGATGGGTCTGGCGCGAAGCCAGCTTGTAGGGCTCGGAGATGGGGGCGACGCGCTCGACCCCGGGCATGCTGGCGAAGCGGTCGGCCAGGCTCGCCTTTTCCACGTCCACCGCCCCCAGCAGGGCGATGACCTTGCGCTCGACGCCGGGATTGAGGAAGGCGCGGAAGCCGGCATCCTCGACGGTGTCAATCACCGCCTGGATCTCGTCCGGCGTCGCCTCCGTGCGCATGATGATGACCATGGCGGTGGCGGGTAAGACCTCGGTGTGATGGGGGGCGAGCGGCAGCGCGGGCGAGCGGCTAGTCGCCGTTCTTCGGCCGCAGTTCCTTCTCGACCCACTCCAGGAATGCCTGGTTGGTTGCGGTCTTATGCAGGCCGGTGAGCAGCAGCTCGGTGGCCTGGACGGTATCGAGTGCGTTGAGCACCTTGCGCAGCTGCCAAACGCGACGCAGGGTGTCCTCGTTGAAGAGCAACTCCTCGTGACGGGTGCCGGAGCGGCGGACATCAATGGCGGGGAAGGTGCGACGTTCGGAGAGGGTGCGGTCGAGGACCAGCTCCATGTTGCCGGTGCCCTTGAACTCCTCGAAGATGACGTCGTCCATGCGGCTGCCGGTGTCCACCAGGGCGGTGGCGACCACGGTCAGGCTGCCGCCCTCCTCGATGTTGCGGGCGGCGCCGAAGAAGCGCTTGGGGCGGTAGAGGGCGCTGGGGTCGAGGCCGCCGGAGAGGGTGCGCCCGCTGGGGGTGACGGTGAGGTTGGAGGCGCGGGAGAGGCGGGTGATGGAGTCGAGCAGGACGACCACGTCTTTTCCATGCTCGACCAGGCGCTTGGCCTTCTCCAGGCACAGCTCCTGCACCTTCATGTGGTTCTCGGGCAGCTCGTCGAAGGTGGAGGCGGCGACCTCGGCGTCCACCGAGCGGCGGATGTCGGTGACCTCCTCGGGGCGCTCGTCAATCAGCAGCACCAGGAGCACGACCTCGGGATGATTGGCGGTGATGGCGTTGCCGATGGCCTTGAGCAGCATGGTCTTGCCGGCCTTGGGCGGAGAGACGATGAGGCCGCGCTGCCCCTTGCCGACGGGGCAGACGATATCTATCATGCGCCCGGAGATACCCTTGGGGTCGGCCTCCATCCGCAGTTGATCGGTGGGGTAGATGGGGGTCAGCGCGTCGAAGGGCACGCGCTGCTTCAGCGCATCGGGGCTTTCGCCGTTGACCGCCTCCACCCGCAGCAGGCTGTAGTAGCGCTCGCCGTCCTTGGCCGGGCGCACCTGGCCGCCGACGGTATCGCCGGTCTTGAGGGCGAAGCGCTTGATCTGCGACTGGGACACATAAACGTCGTCCGGGCTGGGCAGATACCCGCGCACGCGCAGGAAGCCATAGCCCTCGGGCAGCATCTCCAGCACGCCGGCGGTGAAGATCAATCCGTTCTGCTCCGCCTGCGCCTTGAGCACGGTCAACACCAGGTCGCGCTTGTTGAGTCTCTGGGCGCCGGTGATGTCGAGGCCCTTGGCGAGGTCCTGCAGTTCGTCAACCGTCTTGCCCTCCAGCTCCGTCATGTCCAGGGCGCGGGTCTTGCTGTCCTCGGTCGCGCGCATGATGCTTACGCTCCTCCACGTGGGGGTCTTGAAATGGGTAGCCTCAGTTGAGATCGTCCCTCGGCCCGGTGGGCCGAGACTTGATGATGTCAGGTCGGCAGTGCGAGACTGCTTCGCCTCTGGCGAATTCCAGAATCAAGGAAGGTCGCGGCGTACGTCAGACGCCACCGACTCTCCGGGGCCGGCACCGGCTGCGGCGAGCAAATGGATTGCCCCGGCCTTGGTTACGGTGGGAAAGGCTGGACGCGGCCCTACACCTCAGGCCAAGTCGGAAGATAGTGGGTGTCACCTCTTACAACACCACGAGGTTAACATACTATACCATATAATCAGCCAAATGTCCACCGCCATCAGCCCCCGGCGTGGTCTTCATGCCATCTCGCCGTCAACGTCACCACCCGCCGCAGCGATCTGTCCCGGTCCGCCGCGGCCGGGCGGAGGTTCAGGTGTGACTGATGGCGACCAGTTGGCCGCTGCCGGTGGACTCGATGGCGGCGAGGGCGGCGGCGACGGCGCGCATGCCCTCCTCGCCATTGACCAGCGGTTCCAGGTCATCGCGGACGCAGCCCAAGAAGTGGTCCATCTGCGCGCGCACGGGATCGGCGTTGACGCCGGCGGGAATGGTCATCCACTGGTCGCCCAGCTCCTCCACGCGCGTGAGCCAGACTTGAGCGCGGGAGCTGACGTTGCTGGCGAGGGCGCTGCCGCGGGTGCCGTTGAGGGCCAGAGTCGCGGCATGGGGGCGCTTGGCGCCGCCGGCGACGAGCACCTGGCCGATGTGCCCCGCCGAGGTGCGGTAGAGAGCGGCGACGCAGTCATCCGCGGGCATCTCCGGCGCCGCGAAGTGATTGCCCATCGCCACCACCGTGCTGACCTCCCCCAGAAAATACCGCATCAGGTCCACCGCGTGGCACCCGCCGCCCAGGTACACGTGGCGCCCCACCCGCGGGTCGAACCGCCACGGCCCGCCGACCCGCGAGTAGTCGAACTGGTACTCCGCGCCAACGAAGTAAACCTCGCCGAATTCGCCGTCATCGCGCATGCGCTTGAGGGTCTGGAAGATCGGCGTGAAGCGCAGCAGGTGGCCGATCATGAGCTTGCGGCCGGCCGCTTTCGCCGCCGCCACCATGCGCGCGCATTCCTCCCTGCTCGGCGCCATCGGGTTCTCGCACAGCACGTGCTTGCCCGCTTCGAGGGCGGCCACCGTGTGCTCGCAGTGGAACTGATCCGGCGTCGCCACCACCACGACCTCGAGCGCAGGCTCGTCCACGAGCCTGCGGAAGTCGGTTTCCGCGCGCTCCACCCCCAGTTCCGCGGCGACCGCGGCCAGCAGCTCCGGGTCCGCGTCGCACAGCGCGGCGATGCGCGCGCCCGCACTGGCGGCGATTGCCCGGCCGTGAGCCCGGCCCATGCGCAGCCCGATGATGCCGGCCTTGATCTCCTGCATGTGTCCCTCCAAGTTGGGTGAGGAATGGACGCTGCCGTCTCGCGGTCGTAGATTCGTCCCCAACCTGACGAATCCTGTTCACACCGGCGGCAGGTGGCTGGGCCGATGAGGCGAAAAACAACACAGCGACGCATCACGCCGGGCGCGCGCCGCGAAGACGATGCCGGAACGCGTACAGATCAAGGGCGAAGAAGGGCAGCAGGCGCAGCCCGCCCGCAAGCTCGCCCCAGGCGAGAAGCTGCGGCTGGTCGCGCTGCGCGTGGGCATGGCGCTGATCGCGCTGGCGGTGCTGGTGTGGTTCATTCACCTTGCGGTAGGGTGGGTGACGACCGGTCGCGTCGCTAGCCAGGTGCGCCGCCAACTCCAGGCCGGCGCCTCGGCCGGGACCGGGGTCGAGGCGCAGGTGCGCGCCTTCGGCGCCACCCTGAGCCCGCGCCAGGTGCGGACACTCGTCGCGGGTCGCTCGCTGAAGTACCAGCGGTTGGCCGAAGAGCAGAGAAAGCTATTCGCCGCCATCAAGCCCCTGCGCGATCCCCAGGCGCCGTCCATCACGCCTTACCAGGTGCGCCTGGACGAGGTCAGCGGAGGGCGCGAGCTGCGGCTGATCTGGGCCGCGGACTCCGGCGGCCAAGCGGTGGTAAGCAGCGCCCGGCTGTAGGCCCGCAGGCGTCGCGGGATCCCGCGCCCCCGCGCGGCAGCCCCTATGCCGAGACCGGTGTGGCTATATGACGAAGGCACCGCCCCCACCCTGCGCGGTCACGAGTTGGCGGGCGACCTGGCTCAAGCCGTTGCCGACATCGCGCCCGGGTGGCGCGGCGACTTCATTACCCACTGGCTGGCGGGCGGCCGCGAGTCGGGCGACGACCTCGCGCTGCGCATCGCCCGCCTGAAGGTGCGCGACCTGTCAGCTCCCCCGGCCCACGTGACGCCGCTGGCGGGGGAGATCGCCTACGAGCGGCGGCGCCTGCAGAACGCGAACCGCGGGCCCTTCGGCGTGGCCTACGACGGGTTCCGCTTTCAGGCCCTGCTGGCGGGGCTCCTCGCCGGACGCGAGAGGGATGCCATCCACATCGCCTTGACCAACCGGCTGCTCGCCACCTGGGACGACGACGACCTGCGTTACCACCTGCGCACCATCATCTGCGGTGAGCCCTGCATCGTCTCCGTCAGCGGCCTGGTCGAGGCCCCGGCCAAGCCGCGCGAGTTCTACGCGGCACGCCAGGCGCTGGGCGGGGTGGCCCCCGGCAGCGCGGATTACGAGCTCCTGAAGCAGCAGTTCGCGGGGCGCTTCCTGGAGCACGACGAGCCGCGGCTGACCGAGGTGGTGAAGGGATATGTGCTGCAAGCGGTGGCGTATCACCTGACGGGGGAGCCGTTCTGCGACGACCCGCGGTGCCGGCTCTACAACGCCCACTGGCAGGAGGAGATGCTGGCGGCGCAACTCGGCGGTCAGTTGTGCGCGCGCCACCAAGGGCTGCTGCGCGGCGACGGCGCGGGGCGCGCGACGCGCGGCTAGATGGGCCGTGCCTGCCGGTCCTGCCGGTCTTGCAGCACCTCTTCCATCACCTCCAGCATCCATCGGAGCGCGCCGGAGGTATGGATCCAGGCCGGGACGTTCTCGACGGCGTAAGCCACCGCCTCGTTCTCATCCCCCAGGCCGATGTATTGCGGCAAGCGCTTGGGCAGGCGCTTGCCGCCGAGCATATATGCGGGGACGTGGTGGTTGGTCTCGAACGCCGCCTTCAGTCGCTTGCGCACGCGGCGGGTGTCCCCTTCGCGGCGGAAG
>DATLAK010000107.1 GCA_035527535.1 Armatimonadota bacterium | reverse complement strand
AGGATGGCTAGGCCCTTCGGGCCGCCATGGCGGCTCCGACTCGTTGGAGCTTAGCCACTGCAATGATTTCGACACCCTGCGCGCCGATGGGTTGTTCAAACTGGCGCTGGGGCGGGCGCCGGTGACGGGCGCCGCGCTGGGTAGCCAACCGACGCTGTCGCGGCTGGAGAATGCGGTAGGAGCCAAGGATCTGGTGCGCATGTCGGCGGCGCTGGTGGAGCTGTTCGTGGAGTGCCGGCGGGCGACGCCGCCGACCCGCATCATCCTGGATGCGGACGCCACCCGCTAATCCGACCCAAGGCAAGCGAAAACAGACGGGAAATCACCGCCTGGTCACCGGGTATGAATAATGCGGGTTAGGAGCCTGGTGGCAAGGCGAGAGCGTTATCGCCGGATGAGGGGGAATGGTCAGAATGCACCGGCAGGGACCCCCAGACCTGTACCCCAGTACCCCCCCTGATTCGTGCCGCTAACGCGGAGGACCGACACCGATAGGCTCAGGGACCGAAGAGAACAAGCCAACCCACGATGGCCCCACAGGCCGGATTCCGGGCGTGGGGGCCCGATGCTGCCGCAGCCTATTCGCCGCAGTGGCGGACGCGCCCTGAGCCCGGCATTGGATCAGCAAGCGGGCGTCCGCCTGGGCGCCGGGGATAATCCGGACGCCATCGGAACAATTCCGCAGGCAGCGGCGTCCTATTGCCAGATGGCGCTGCGCATGCGGCCCCAAGGCGTACCTGCAACTCGGTGGGGATGGGAGGCTCATTATGACCCGACGCGTTAATCCGGCGTGGTTGATCATCCCGATGCTTCTTCTCTGCGCCGCAGCCGCATTTGCCGCGGCGCCCGAAGAGCCGGTTCAGGCCCCGGTCGCGGTGGCGGGCGCCATGCAGGAGAAGCAGTTCGCCAGGGCCATCGCGGCGCTCGACGACGCCCTCCCCAAGGCCACGGGCGAGCAGCGCGAGTACCTTACCTATCTCAAGGGTCTCGCCCAGCACTATGCCGGCGACAACGCCGCGGCGGTCAGCACGCTGGCCCCCTTCCGCGACACCTGGGCAGGGAGCCTGTGGGCCGCCAAGGCGCGATTCCGTATGGCCGCCGCTTACCTGGCTGCCAAGGATTATGCTCACGCCGCCGAGATCTACGAAAAAGACGCCTCCCACCTGGTGTCTCCCCAGCGCCAGGACGCCATCGCCGACCTCTACCTGCGCCTCGCCGACGAACTGCTCCACCCCGAGGACAAAGACACCAAGCCCGACTACCAGAAGGCCCACGACCTCGCCGCCGAGGCGCTCGATCTCGCCCTCAGCCCCGATGGGCGCTCGCGCGTCCTGGCGCAGATGGGCCGCATCTTACAGGCTGGCCAGCAGTGGAATAACGCGGTGCAGGACTACGACCGCTACCTCAAGGAGGCTCCCGGCCCCGAGCGCTTCCGGGTGCGGTTCTGGCGCGGCGAATGCTTGCTGGCCACGGGGAACCAGCAGGGGGCGCACATCATGTGGCAGGACCTGGGCCGCGACCTGCCCGAGGCCGTGAAGTCGGCCCCCGCGGACCGGAAGGCCGACCTGGAGGCCCTTAAGGCCACGGTCGCCTACGCCATGCCCAAGGCCTATGGGATCCCGTCGCCCGGCGACGACCAAGCGCTCAGCCTGGGCGTCGAGGCACTGCGCAGCGCCCTGTCGGAGTTCCCGGCCAACGAGCAGGCGGTGCAAGCCACCTATGACATCGGCGCCGCCTACATGCACCGCAACCGCGACGAGGAAGCGGCGAGGGCCTTCCAGGCATTCCTGGCCGGCGAAGGCTACCAGGCAAAGACCGACAAGGCCAAGGAAGCCCTGCGCACTCTCACCATGCGCGCCACCTATCAACTCGGCCTGATCTATCAACGCCAGAAGAAGTACGACTTCGCCCTCCAGACCTGGCAAACCTACGCCAAGAAGTACCCCGACGGCCCCGACTGGCAGGGCTCCCAACAGGCCAGCATCGGCATTGAGTTCCAGATCGGCAGCGATCTGCTGGCCGAGAAGCGTTACCCCGAAGCCCGCGCCGCCCTCGAGCGCTTCCTAGCGCAGCACCCGCTCGACTCGCGCGCTCCCCAGGCGATGTTCGGCGTCGGCCAGGCGCTGACCGCGGAGAAAAAGTTCACAGAGGCCATCGAGGCCTGGCGCCGGCTGGTCAGCAAGTTCCCCAAGACCGATCCCGCCTCCAATGCCCAGTACGCCATCGCCGAGACCTACGCCGCCAAACTCAAGGACCCCGAGACCGCCCTCAAGGAGTTCGAGAAGTGCACCTGGGGGCCCCAGGTAGGCCCGGCGCGCGAGGCCATCGCGCGCATGCAGGCCAAGCACCTGGAGGTGATCACCGAGCGCGTCTTCCGCACCAACGAGGCGGCCACCATCCACGTCAACGTGCGCAACCTCAAGGCCCTCACCCTGCGCGCCTACCGTCTCGACCTCGCCGCCTACTTCCGCAGCAAGCAGCGCATCACCGGCGTCGAGGCGCTGGACATCAACCTGGTGAACCCCACCAAGTCCTGGGACGTGAACGTCGAGGGCTACGGCGACTACCTGCAGATCGCGCAAGACCTCCCCATGCCCTTCGAAGAGCCAGGCGTGTACGCGGTGACCGTCACCGACGGCGAGAACCTCGAAGCCACCACCCTGCTCATCCGCAGCGACCTCGAGATCATCGTCAAGTCCTCGCGCAGCGAAACCTTCGTCTTCGCGCAGAACATGCGCACTAACGCGGGCTGGCCGGGCGCGGCGGTGCTGGTGAGCGACGGCGGCAAGGTGTTCTTCGAGGGCGAAGCCGGGCCCGACGGCGTGTTCCGCAAGCAACTGGACGAACTGAAGTCGGCCGGCGCTGTCTCGGTGTTCGCGACCTCGGGAGGCCACTGCGCCGGCAACCTGCTCGACCTGGCTGGCCTGCGCCCCAGCGAGGCGCTGGCCGCTAAGGGCTACCTCTACACCGACCGCCCGGCCTATCGGCCCGGGCAGACGGTGCAGGTGCGCGGGATCGTCCGCGAACTCACGGATGGCCGCTACGGTTTCGCGCCGGAGGCGACCTACCAGTTCGAGGTCACCGATGCGCGCGGCCGGGTGCTCCTGAGCCGCCCGGTGACCCTGGGCGAGTTCGGCGCCTTCGCCGAGGCGTTCACTCTCGACGAGCAGGCTCCCGCGGGCGCGTACCGCCTGCGCGTGTACCAGCACGGCAAGTCCAGTTTCACCGGCGAGTTCCGCGTCCACGCCTACTCGCTGCGGCCCGTCAACCTGGAGATCGAAGTGCCGCGCTGGGTGGTCTACCGCGGCGAGCGCATCGACGGGGCGATCGTGGCCACCTATCACTACGGCGAGCCGGTGGCCGGGGCCAAGGTCGAGTACTGGCTTCCCGACGGCCGCCACCTCACCGGCGAGACCGACGCCAAGGGCCGCCTCGCCTTCTCCTTGGACACGCGCGAGTTCAGCGAGGACCAGAGCATCACCCTTAACGCCCGGCTGCCCGAGGAGGACGTGGGCGCTGCGCGCAACCTGTACGTGGCCGTGCTGGGGCTGCGCCTCAGCGTGGCCACGCAGCGCGACGTGTACCTCGCCGGCGAGCAGTTCCACGTGGGCATCACGGCCAAAGACCCCATGGGCAAGCCGGTGGCCACCGACGCGACGCTGCGCGTACTGCGCCGCGTCGAGGCCGAGGGCCGCTGGGGCGAGGTCGAGGCCGAGAAGCACGCCCTCAAGACCGACAAGGGGGGCAACGCCGGCGTCGCGCTGGCGCTCGGGAAGGGCGGCATCCATATTCTGCGCCTCTCCGCGGTTGACCAGTTCGGCCACACCGTGACCACTGACCGCCAGGTGCGCATCTCCGACCAGGACGACCCGACCAAACTGCTCCTGCTCACCGAGCGCGGCGGCTTCGACGTGGGAGAGATGGGCGAGGTCAACCTCTACTCCCGCCTGCCCGAGGCGCTGGCGCTGGTCACCTTTGAGGGCGACGCCATCATCTCGTACCGCCTCATGCCCATCAGGCCCGGCGCCAACCCGGTGAAGATCGCCGTGGGCGAGGAGCACTTCCCCAACTTCGGCCTCTCGGTGGCGGTGATGCAGGGCAACCAGTTCTACACGGCGGTGCGCGCGTTCAGCGTGCGGCAGCACCTGGTCGTGGCGCTCAAGCCCTCCAAGGAGAAGTTCGCGCCCGGCGAGCCCGTCACCGTGGACATCACCGCCGAGGACAGCCTGGGCAAGCCGGTGCGCGCCGAACTCTCGCTGGCGGTGGTGGACCACGCGCTGCTGGCCCAGTTCCCCGATCCCGCGCCTGACCTGGCCGGCTACTTCGCGGCCGGGCGGCGCGAGGCGCGCATGCGCACCGACACCTCCTGCACCTTCACCTACGCCGCCCGCACCATGCCCGCCGTCACCGACGTGCTGGCCGAGCAGGAGCGCCTGGCGCGCCTCGAAGAGGCGAAGCGCAGACGCGACGAGGTGCTGGCCCAGGCCCGCGCCGCCGTGCCGCGCAGCGCGCCCGCCGGGGAAAAGGTTCCCGTATTGGGCGACTTGGCGGTGGCTGGGGCTAGGTTGGCTCTCAAGGGCCCCGCCGGCCCGCCAGGGCCGGCCGGAGCGTACGCGCCTTTGAACGCGCTGGGAGTGGCTCGCGCGCTTCCGGCGGCCAAGCCGCCGCCTCCCGTGTCTCCGCCCCTGCGCGAGCGCTTCCCTGAAACGGCCTACTGGAGCGCCTCGATCATCACCGACGCCGAGGGCAAGGCGCGCGTCACCTTCCCCGCGCCGGACACCATGACCTCGTGGGAACTGGTGGCGCGCGGGATCAACACCGGCACGCTGGCCGGCCAGGCCAGCCGCAGCATCACCGTGGCCAAGGACTTCTTCGTGGAACTGCGCGTGCCGCCCGTCTTCATGGAGGGCGACCAGCCACGTATCACGGCCCGTGTGCACGCCGCCGACGGCCTCAAGGGCGAGGCGGCCCTCACCCTCGAGACGCGCTTCGGCGACAAGGCCGCCGCGCAGACGCGCACCGTCCAGGTAGGCGGGCCCGGCGCCTGGGAAACGGTGTTCGAAGCGGCGACGGTGCCCCTCGCAGAGCAGGCCATGTTCTCGCTCTCGGCGACGCTGGGCGGCGCCTCCGATCGCATCCAGCGCACGGTCCCGATCGCGCCCTGGGGCATCGAGTTCGCCGCCGCCAGGAGCGGTCTGGCCGCGGACGACCGCACGGTCACCCTGGCTCTGCCCACCGGGCGCGAGTACACCGGCCTGGGCCTGCGGATCGTGCTCGGCCCCAGCCTCAACCGCACGCTGGTGGACATCGCCCTCGATGCCGTTTCCATGCCCGGCTGGCGACAGCGCTGCGATACCCGCGCCGACACCGCCAGCGAACTGCTCGGCGTCCTGTCGTGCATGGAGTACGTCAAGCGCACCGCCGGCGGCGGGGCCGCCGATTGGCCGCAATTGCAGTCGCGCGCCGAGGCGCTGCTGGCCGACCTGCTGGTGAGCCAGCGCGAGGACGGCGGCTGGCCCTGGGCCGGCCGCGGCGAGAGCGACCGCTACGCCTCCAGCCGCGCGCTGTGGGCGCTCTCGCTGGCCAAGGAGCGGGGGCTCCCCGTGGGCGCCGAGGCCACCAACCGCGCGGCCGGTTATCTCACCGACCAGTTCGCCAAGGCCGACCTGGCCGACAGCGAGGGCAAAGCGGCGCTCCTGCACGCGCTCTCGCTGGAGAAGAAGGCCGAGTTCGAGTTCGCGCACCGCCTCTACCGGATGCGCGACCAGATGAGCGACGGTGGCCTGGCGTTGCTGGCGCTCACCTTCGTGAACCTGGAGCGCAAGGAGATCGCCGGCGAGGTGCTCGACACGCTCCTGGCCCGCGCGCGCGAGGAGCCCCTGGACGGCGACACCGGGGCGACCTGGCCCGGCAAGGGCAACCAGCCCTGGCTGCAGAGCGATGTCGAGACCACCGCCCTGGCCACGCTGGCCGCCGAACGGGCGCGGCCCGAATCGCCGAAGATCAAGCAGGCCGTGGCGTGGCTCATGAGCAAGCGGCACGGCGCCGGCTGGCAGCCGGCCAAGGCGAAGGGCCCGGTCCTGGCGGCGCTCTGCGGATACTACGCGGGCGCCGAGCACGCCGCCGAGCGCTACCGGCTCGCGGTGAAGGTCAACGGCGCCGAGGTGAAGGCGCTCGAGGTGACCGGCGCCTCGCCGACGGCCGTGATCGAGGTGCCCCGCGGCGCGGTGCGCGCCGGCGAGAACCGCCTCGACTTCCACTTGGAGGGCCGCGGCGAGTATTCCTACGCCGCCGCGCTCACCGGCTTCTCCTCGGAGTTTGGCAAGGGCGACGACCTGCCTTACCGTATCTCGACGCGCCGCTACGAGCCGCCCGCTCCCGAGTACAAGGGCCGCCCCCTCCAGACGGGCTTCAGCGTGGCCCGCGACTACCAGTACTTCTACAACGAGGTGTCGCAACTGCCGGCCGGCAACCTGGCGCGTGTGACGCTGTATCACTACCGGACCGGCAATCCGCCGCGGTCCGCCGTCGAAGACGACTTCCTGGTGATTGAGGACACGCTCCCCGCGGGCGCCACCGTGGTGGAGGGCTCGATCTACGGCGCCTTCCTCCACTTCACCCAGGCCGACGGCCGGCTCATCTTCTACGCCCGGGGAAGCCGCAGCGGCGAGATCCGCTACGACCTCTACGGCTACGCGCCGGGCGAGTACCGCGTGCTGCCCACGGTGATCCGCACCGCCTACGGGTCTGAAGTGGTGGCCATCGGTGCGCCCCTGGGCCTCACCGTGCTGGCCCGCGGCGAGAAGTCCACCGACAAGTACCGCGCCACCCCCGATGAACTCTTCAACTTGGGCAAGGCGCTTTTCGCCGACGGCCGCTACGACGACGCCCAGGCCCCACTGGCGGAACTCTACGAGCAGTGGAAACTCAACGACCAGCCCCTGCGCGAGACCGCCCGGATGCTTCTGGACATCGCGGTCGAGCGGCGCCAACCCAAGGAAGTGGTGAAGTATTTCGAGGTGCTGCGCGAGCGCTACCCGGAGGCGGTGCTGCCCTTCGACAAGATGCTGGGCGTGGCCGGGGCCTACCGCCAGGTCGGCGAGGAGGAGCGCGCCTGCCTGGCCTACCGCGCCATCACCGACGCCTCGTTCCTGCGCGACGCCGCCGTGGCCGGCGTGCTGGAGCAACAGGGGCGGTTCCTCGAATCCATTGACCACATGGTCGCCACCTGGCGCGCCTATCCCGACACCCCGGCCACCGAGTCGGCCTACTACGCCATCTCCCAGGCGCTCTATGAGAAGGCGCTCAAGCCCGACGAACTCCCCAAGTTGCAGAAGGGGCTCACCAAGCAGGACGTGCTGCTGCGCACCATCGGGCTCATCAACCGGTTCCTCACCCTGTACCCGAGGAACCCGATCTGCGATGAGGCCAGTTTCTCGCTGGCCAACGCCTTCCTGGAGTTAGAGGACTACGACTCGGTGGTGAAGTTGGCGCAGCGCTTCGACGCCCTCTACCCCGAGAGCGCCTACCGCGACGACTTCCGCTACATCGAGGCGGTGGGCGAGTTCTGGCTGGGCCACCATCAGCGCGCGCTCGAGGTGGCCCAGCAGGTGGCCGCCTCCAAGACGGTGGACGAGCACGGCGTGGAGCAGGAGAGCAAGAACAAGATCCTGGCGCTCTACATCGCCGCGCAGATCTACCACGCCACGCGCGAGCCGGCGAAGGCGGTCGAGTACTACCGGATGGTCGCCGACCGCTACCCCGAGGCCAAAGAGGCCGCCGACTACTTCGAAAAACAGTCCCTCTCCCTCCCCGAGGTGACCATCGCGGAGCCCGGCGGGAAGGCGGCGGTGACGCTCACCTATCGCAACCTCAAGGAAACCGACGTGCGCGTCTATCGCGTGGACCTCATGAAACTCTACCTCACGCGCCGCAGCCTGGCCGAGGCCGCACGCATTGATCTGGCCGGGGTGAGCCCGCTTCACCAGGCCACCGTAGCCCTCAATCCCGACACCGGCGCCCGCGCGGAAACCAAGACCCTGGAGTTGGCCCTGGGTGAGGAAGGCGCCTACCTGGTGCTGGCCCGCAGCGACGGCATGTACGCCTCCGGGCTGCTGCTGGTGACGCCCCTGGCCGTGGACGCCCAGGAGGACGCGCAGGCCGGGCGAGTGCGGGTGAACGTTCGCGACACCAAGACGGGCGAGTACGCCTCGAAGGTGCACGTCAAGGTGATCGGCTCCGAGAGCGGGCAGTTCGTCTCCGGCGAAACCGACCTGCGCGGTGTGTTCATCGCCGACGCCATCCGGGGCCAGGCCACGGCGATCGTGCGGGGAGAGGGCGACCGCTACGCCTTCTACCGGGGCGAAACCTGGCTGGGGCCGCCGCCCGAAGCCGCCCAGGCGGAGGCGGAGGCGGCCGAGAAGCGAGCGCAGCAGCTGAGCCGGGGCTCCTATCTCGAGAACGTGTCGGCCGTCAACGTCGGGCAGCAGGCGGTACGCTCCCAGGAACTGCGCGACCTCTACCAGCAGGGCAAGGGCTACGTGGGCGCGGCGGGAGGCATCCAGGCGGGATGGGCGCAGTAACGGAAGCCGCCCAGGCAGGGTCTCTTCGGGGATCAGCAGCCCCGCTGCGGTCCGCATGAGGACGAGGGCACGCAAGCGATGGGCGAATCGCCGAGAGGCGCTGGAGACGGAAAGCCCTGGGGCTTGCCAAATCAGGTGGTCGCAGGTTGGAATCGGGTGACGGTCAGTGTGTGCGTGCCAAGCGTGAATGAGGCCGCCTCTACCCGCTCGCGCGCATTCCGAGCAGCGTCGTGTGCAAACGCGGGTGTGCCGCCAGAAACCGACGTCAGTAGCCGTTCAGGCGAACCAGAACCCCGCCTGCCTGCCCCGAGCCGGTCTCATTGGCGGTTGACACCCACATCGAGCCATGTCGGTCGCATCGGGCTGGTACTGACGCTGCTGGCCGTCCTCGAGGGCTACGCGCGCTTGGCTGCCCGGCGCTTGCCCGCAACCTTGGCCTTGAGCGGCTGGGCTGCCCGGAAGGCCGGCACTTTGGCTGCCTTGATCTTCACCTTCTCCTGGGTGCGCGGGTTGATGCCGGTGCGCGCCTTGCGCTCCCGTACCTCGAAGGTACCAAAGCCGATCAGTTGCACTTTCTCGCCCTTGCCCAGAGCGTGAGCGATTGCGTCCAGTGCCGCGTTGACGACCTTCCCCGCCTGCTGGGCTGGAACCCCGGCTGCTTTTGCCGCAGCCGCCAACAACTGTGACTTGGTCATTCTTCGTGCCTCCCAGGTAGTTGTTCGCCATAATGGATGGCGCTTGTATGCTTATTATGCGCGATTGTGAGCGACACCTGCCCGTTTCCCTCAATTCTCATGGTCGTTTCGCTGGAAAGGGGAACGGCGATTTCCGCGTTTCCGAACGGAACGGTCGGCGGGGGGCGAGGCCGGGTGATGATATCCCGCGGACGCACATGCTCTGGGCAAAAGGGAACCCATCCCGCCGCGGCGAAAACCGCTTCAGCTTCGGCCCCTGGTGGCCAGGCGTGAGCACTACCGCAAGCTCGCGCGGACGGAACAAGATGCAAGAGCAGGGACACCGGACCTGTACGTTAATTCACCCCCCGATTTGTCTCAAGATCGCTGAGGACCGACAACCCTACGGCTCACAGGCAAGCCCAGAGGGCTCCCAGACGTGTCTCATTGCTATTTGACACCCACAGGCATGCCCGACGTCGAGCTTGTCTGCGAGGTGTGCGGGCAGACCTTTCTCTAGCCGGCTGCTGAGCAGGCTGCAGACGACCAGGCTGGCTATCCGGCGCCTCGGGCGTGTCCGGCCTGCCAGCGGCAGCGCGACGACGCCAGGGCTGCCAAGCATGCCGCGAAGCGCCCCCGCAGGAGGCGCTTCCGGCGCTAAGGGGACAGTGTCCGGGATCGGTCTGCTTGCGGCTTGGCCGCTTGCCGCCACTGTACGATAGGGAGCGCTGACTGTGAGACGATTGTGAAGAGGAACAGGCCAAGGCTGCTCATCATCGCGCCCGCGTGGTCGCAGGGGTGGTGGGGTGGAGGCAAAGTGCTGGCGCCTCCGCTGGTGCTGCCACTGCTGGCGGGCCTGACGCCGCCGGACGTGGACGTGCGGCTGGTTGACGAGAACGTCGAGGCCGTCAACACGAACGCCGATGTGGATTGGGTGGCGATTACCTGCATGACTGCCTCCGCGCCCCGCGCGTATGTAATCGGCGACGCATTCCGGCAACGAGGCATACCGGTCGTCATGGGCGGCATTCACCCCACGGTGCTGCCCGATGAGGCCGCCGCTCACGCCGACGCGGTTGTCATCGGCGAGGCCGAACCGGTCTGGCGGGAGGTGTTGGCAGATCTGGCAGCCGGTCGTCTCAGGCCTCGCTACAAGCATGATGGTTACGCCGATCTCGCAGGTCTCCCTCTCCCTCGCCGCGAGCTGCTTCAGGTCGAGCGGTACCTTACCACCAATGTCGTTCAAACCGGGCGCGGGTGCCCGAATGCGTGTTCCTTCTGCACGGTGAGCACGGTATCGGGCAGGCGTTACCGCTTCCGACCCGTTGGCGAAGTGGTTGAGGAGGTCAACTCGCTCGGGGGATGGGTCGGGTTCGTTGACGATAACATCGCCGGCTACCCACACCGGGCGAAGGAGCTGTTCGAGGCGCTGATCCCGCTTCGTACCCGCTGGATCGGCCAGGCCGATCTGACCATGGCGAAGGACCCGGAGCTCCTCTCCCTCGCCGCTCGCAGTGGTTGCCAGGCCATGTTCGTCGGTCTGGAATCGCTCTCCCAGGAGAACCTGCGAGCCACCGGCAAGGCACCGAACCTGGGGACGGATATGGGCGCGGCCATTCGGACGATCCACAAGGCGGGCATTGAGATCATCGGGTCGTTCGTCCTGGGGTTGGACGGAGATGACGGCGGCGTCTTCGCGAGGACGGTGGCGTTCGCGGAGCAGCACAAGCTGGTCGCCGCCCAGTTCGCTGTGCTCACTCCCTTCCCGGGCACGGCGATTCGTCAGCAGCTCGAGCGCGAGGGGCGGATCTTGGATCACGACTGGTCACACTACACCATGAGCAACGTGGTGTTTCGTCCCCAGCACATGACAGACCTCGAACTGCGGCAGGGACAGCGGTACGCCTACGGGCGTTTCTATTCGATACCGTCGATCCTTAAGCGCAGCTTCACCATACGCAGGAAGCTCCTCTGCCGTCTCCTTGTCAACTTCAGCTACCGCGGCATCCACCGCGGCAAGGGTATGCACGACCGCCTGCCCGCGCAGCGTCTCCCGAAGCCGTTGCGTGCGAGCGGCGCGCCGTAGGCCTTCCCCGCCGACGGCCCCGGCGGCGCCGGCGGCGCCTCGTCAGGAGGCTTGCATGAGCTTCACCTTCGAGACGGCGCACGCTCGCTTCGAGATCGGCTCGGGCGGGCAGACGCTCCACCTGCTGGACAAGCGAACCGGCGCCGACTACTGCCGGCGCGAGCCTGCGCCGGCGTTCGCATCGGTGAAAAAGGCGGGCCGGGAGTACCCGGCGTCGGCGGCGTCCTATCGGCAGGGAAAGATCACGCTCGAGTTCGGCGCGGCCGGGGTGAGGGCGGTGCTGCAAGTGGCAGCCAAGCAGGACCACCTCACGCTTGAGGTGCTGTCAGTCACCGGCGAGCAGGTCGAGGAGTTGGTGTTCACCGACATCCCGCTCACGCTGAAAGGCAGCCTGGAGGAGCCGTTCGCCTGCTGCGCCCTGGCGCTCAACCTGAAGACCAACGTGCGCGCCCTGCCCGGACCGCAGGACCGGCTGCAGGCAGCGTGCTCCGCGAGGTTCGGCCTGGTGGGCGCGCAGGCGGCGCTCATCGCCTGCCCGCCGGGCGAGCTGCGGCGCGCGCTGCAGGAGGTGCTAAGCGCGGCCCCCGACTTGCCGCACTCGCCCATTGGGGGACCCTGGGCCCTGGGGCAGAAGATCAACGAGGGCTCGTATCTGTTCAACTTCGGCAACCTCACCGAGCAGACCGTGGATGCGTGGATCGAGCTGGCACACTCCATCGGGTTCAACCAGATAGACTTCCACGGCGGCGGCTCCTTCCGGTTCGGCGACTGCCGCCCCAACCCCGAGTGGTACCCGCGCGGCTTCGCCAGCATGAAAGCCGTCACCGACAGGCTGCACGCGGCCGGGATCAAGGCCGGGCTGCACACCTACGCTTTCTTCATCGCCAAGGACTGCCCGTGGGTGACACCGCTGCCCGACCCGCGACTGGCCAAGGACGCGACGTTCACGCTGGCGGCGCCGTTGAGCGCGGAGGAAACCACGGTCCCGGTGGTGGAGTCAACAGAGAAGGTGTCGGCCGTCACGGGCTTCCAGGTACGCAACAGCGCGACCGTGCAGATTGACGACGAACTCATCGTGTACGGCGCGGTCTCGAAGGCCCCGCCCTACGCTTTCACCGGCTGCCAGCGGGGCGCCTACGGCACGCACGCGGCGGCGCACGCGCAGGGGGCGCGCGTGGGGCACCTCAAGGAATGTTTCGGGCTGTTCGTCCCCGATCCGGATTCCACGCTGTTCAGCGAGGTGGCCCAGAAGACGGCGCAGGCCTTCAACCAAGGCGGCTTCGACATGATCTACCTCGACGCGCTGGACGGCGAAGGCATCCTCGGCGGGCGCGAGAACTCCTGGCACTACGGCTCCCGGTTCGTGTTCGAGATCTGGAAGCACCTGGAGCGCCCCGCGCTCATGGAGATGAGCACATTCCACCATCACCTGTGGTATGTGCGCTCGCGCATGGGCGCCTGGGACCATCCCACGCGCAGCTATAAGCGCTTCATAGACATCCACTGCGGCGCGAACGAAGCGAACCGCAAGCTGTTCCTGCCGGGGCAACTGGGGTGGTGGGCGCTGCTGACCTGGAGCGGCGCGGACCGCGAGCCCACCTTCTCCGATGACATCGAGTACCTGTGCTGCAAGGCTCTGGGCACCGACACCGGACTCTCGGTGATGGGCATCTACCCCGAAAACGTGGAACAGGTCCCCGCGCTCGGCAGGCTGGCCGCGATCATGAAGCAGTACGAGGACCTGCGCCACGCGCACTGCTTCCCCGAGTCCATCAAGGCGAAGCTGCGGGTGCCCGGCGATGAGTACACGCTGGTCAACGAGGAGGGGAGGTGGCGGTTGCGCCCGGCCGAGTATGCGCGGCACAAGGTGGAGGGGATCAACGGCTGGAGCAACGTGTGGCGCGTCGGCAACAAGTTCGGGCCGCAGCCCGTGCAGCTGCGCATCGAGGCGCTGCTGGCCGCGGGCCCTTACGACGCGGCGGGCAATGTGACGCTGGCCGACTTCGCCAGCCCCGGCGAGTTCGCCGACCGCGGTGCCCAGTCCGGCGTCACCGCCGACCTGCAGTCCTCGACTGAGCAGGTCAAGGAAAGCGCCGCGAGCGGCTGCTTCACCGCGACCAGCGACCGCGGTAATCGCAGGTCGTCGTGGGTCAAGATGGTTCGGGAGTTCGCGACGCCGCTCGACCTCAGCCAGAACCGGGCACTGGGCGTGTGGGTGTACGGCGACGGTAATGGCGAGGTGCTCAACCTGCAATTGAGGAGCCCCGAGTACGTGGCGTATGGCATCCACGATCACTACATCACCGTGGAGTTCACCGGCTGGCGCTACTTCGAGTTGATCGAGCCGGAGGGGGAACGCTACCAGGACTACTCCTGGCCGTACGGCGGCGCCTTCGCGATGTACAGCAACAACGTGGACTACGCCAAGCTGGCGTCGCTGGGCCTGTGGTGCAACAACCTGCCGCCCGGCAAGCGCGTCGCGTGCTACCTGGGCCCGGTGAAGGGCCTGCCCCTGGTGGAGACGACGCTGCACCACCCGGCGGTGAGCATCGGCGGCAAGACGATTACCTTCCCCGTTGACATCAAGACCGGGAGCTACCTGGAGTTCCGCTCGATGTCGGACTGCAAGCTCTACGACCCCGCCGGAGGGCTCATCTGCGAGGTGCAGCCCCAGGGCGAGGCGCCCGAACTCGCGGCAGGGGAGAACCAGGTGGAGTTCGCGTGCGATGCGCCGCGGGGCGTGAGTGCCCGGGCCTACGTGACCGTGATCAGCCTGGGCGAGCCGCTGCGCGAGTGAGCGGAAGCGGGGACGGGGCTCCGCCCTCCGCTGTCGCACCACGCGCTCAGTCACGGCGCCGGTTACGCGCGGGGAATCCGCGTCTTATCCATTGTTGCCGTCTATCTTGGCAGGCTTGCGGGTTGAGACGCGGGAACCTCCAGACGACCCTGAACCAGCCGGGGTGCATGGTCGGGTTGGACGTGCGCGCCGTTGACAAGCGCGGTGTTCTTTCCGGCCCAGGCTTTCATCCAGGTATTGGCGCTCCGTGTGCTTGTCAACCGCCCGTGAGACCGCTCTCACGGGCTTCTGAGCTTGCCATCGAGCGCCGGTTGTTCCCCGATACTCGAACCACAGCCTACCGGCTGGCCGCCCAGTGGGAGGCCGGTGTCACGGGTTGCTGATAGGGACACCCAGCGCCGCTACCACGAGGCGCTGAAAAACGTCACTCCGGATGATGTCCATTTTGGCCGCAGGGAAGCGATCCTGGCGCGGCGAATGCTGCTTCGGATTCGCACCCTGGTGGCCCAGGCGTGAGCACTATCGCAAGCTCGCGCGGACGCAACAGGATGCGGGAGAAGGGACACCGGACCTGCACCTTGATTCACCCCCGGGAAAGTCCCACTGACGCGGAAGACGCACATCTCTATTTCAGGAAGGCGGATGCTTATATGGATCTACAGGGGAAAACAGCCATCATTACCGGATCGAGTGCTGGGGTCGGACGCGCGATAGCTGTAGAGTATGCCAGGCAAGGAGCCAATGTAGTCTGCTGCGCTCGGCGGGAGGACCGACTTCGAGAGACCGTGGGGCTAGTCGAAAGAGAAGGTGGGCATGCGCTCGCGGTCAGGGCGGACGTGACCAAGAAGGATGAAGTGGAGAACGTTGCCAGGGCGGCGCTGGAGCGCTTCGGCCAGATCGATGTGCTGTACAATAACGCAGCCACATTCATGGCCATAGGGGCGCTCTGGGAAGTGGACGAAGATGTCTGGTGGCAGGACATGACAAACAACGTCCTGGGCCCCATGCTCTGCTGCCGGGCTGTCCTGCCGCACATGATGGGGCGCAACACAGGGTTGATAATAAACATGGACGGCGGAGGCTCGTCGGCGCCTTTCCCAGGCGCCACTGGATATGGCTGCTCGAAGGCAGCGCTGATGCGGCTTACCGACACCCTGGCTCGGGAGCTGGAGCATGATGGCTACAACATCTACGTAGTGGGAATGGGGCCAGGCTCCGTGTACACGGAAATCTGGGAGCCTCAGCTAAACACCCCCGGCGGCAAGAAGTGGATCGGCGAACTCCGGCGCATAGTGGATGAGAAGCTATACGGGCAGCCTGAGGACTGTGCTCGGGCTTCGGTCGAGCTGATTCGAGTGATTTGTCCTGAGATAAACGGGTGTGTGTTCGGAGTGGAGACTGATTTCCAGGAGATTGCCAAGCGAGCGAAGGAGATACGCGAACGAGATCTCTATCAGATCAGGACGAAGCCAGACCCCATCCATTCGAGTTGAATGGCAGGGTTCTGTCAGAACTCGGAGCAAGCGTACCTGTCCCTATCTCGATTGCACCTTTCACAGTCCGCGCAAGGCCGCGCCGCACGGTGGGCCGCCGCTCGCTGCGCCTCTTCAGGTAGTCGTTCCGCCACCGCGAGGAACAAAGCCTCGCACACGGGATAGGACTACGACCGTCGCCAGCCAGACAGCTGACGCTACGAAGACCATCGTGATCATCTTCGCATCCGCCGGCGGCGCGGACATCAGAAACGTCGTCATCGCAGCATCCGCAGCCGATGGTGCCGGTGATACAGACGCCCGTGAAACGAACAGACCGCCTACGCCTCCACTAAGGACGCCAACTGCGATCAGCGTCGCGCCGAGGAGCCAGCCGGCCGCCCCGACGATGAGCGGCCCGACGCGCCGACGCCGCTCCCAGCGCCGCGCCCGACGGTCGGAGATTGCCCCGGCGGCTTCCCTCATCGACCGCGCCAATCCGTCGTCGTCAACCGCAACAGGCGGGGCGACTAGGCCCGATATGGTGATTAGCGCGGCGCACTGCCGGCATGCCTCAGCGTGACGTCGGAGTCTCTCGTCCAAACCCGATTCCGATGCCACCGCCGCTTGCAGGCGAGAGCATTCATCTCGGGGCATAGCCCACCTCCTCCAGCAAATCCGGACACCGCGGGTAGACCACTACTCCCGGATGGTTACCACGACTTGCCCGCTCGAAGGTCCCAACGCTAGCCGGGTCACAACTGCGCTGGAATCGGTCTTTGCCCGCCACGGCGCGCCGAAGTACATTATTACCGACCAGGAGGCGGTGTTCACCTGTGGCGCTTTCGCGGAGTTAGCCGACCGCTGGGAGGTGACGCAACGCTTTGGGGCTGTCGGCCAGCACGGCTCCATCGCGGTTACCGAGCGTGCGAACCTCACCCTGAAGCAGGAATGGCTGAGACGGGTGCCCGTCATCCGCGGCTTGGATCATCTGAAGATTCTACTCGGTGACTTCGGAGTCCACTATCCCTAGGCCCTTCGGGCCGGGATGGCGGCCAAAGGCCTAGCCACAACCGGTATCGCGGGCACATGACGCTGGACGGCGCGACGCCGGAGATCGTCCACTGTGGCGACCACTGGCACAGGCCTGCACTTTCCGCCAAGCATGTGTCGGGTAGCATCGAGTGCCGGTTTTCCCGGGTACTCGAACCACGGCATATAGGTTGGCAGCATGATCCCAGGCCGGCTTCACGGCTCCTTGACAAGGATAACTGGGAGCGGCAGGTCACAGGCGGTCGCGCACGGACTTGAGGTAAGGCGCCGCCTGCTCGACCAATCGGTGCACGTCATCAATCGTGGGAAGCCTATGGCCGACGTGGAACGGCGTACAGACTTCGAAGGCGAAGTATCCTTCGTAGCCGAACTCCTTGCACGCCTTCATGAAGGGCTCGATCTCGACCACCCCCTGCCCCAGCGGGCACTGTATCAGGCGCTCTATCTTGCGCACCGCCAGCCCCGGCACCGCCATGTACTCGACCAGGGGTGACGCCCATCGGAAATCCACGATATGAGCGTGCACGATGCGCTTGCCGATGCGCTTGGCCCACTCGTAGGCGGGTTCCCCGCGGATAGCCAAGAGCGGCGGATCAACGCAGACCATCACCTCGTCGGATCCCACGTGGGAGAGCATGTCGAGCAAGGCGTCGGCGTTCTGTGCCGCCCCGGTGTGCACTTCCAGCGCGATCCGCACCCCGAAGCGCTCGGCGACCGGCAGCAGTTCCTTGATATGCTGGACACACCACTGCCACTGGTCGGTGATGGGAGCCCCTTCGTGAATCTTCTCTCCCCCCGCGTAGACGCGCACGTAAGGGCTCCCCAGGTCGCGGGCGAGGCGCATCGTCTCGCGCGCGAAGACCATCTCCTTCTCCCGGTCAACGGCGCTGGGCTTGGAGAGGTCAATGTAGCCCGCGACAAACGGCAGAGCGACGCCACGCTTGGCGGCGTGGTCTCGGATGCGCTTCGCACGCTCCGCATCCACGTCGAACGGCGAAGCGACGGGCCGCTTGGCCATGACCTCCACGCCCTCGTACCCGTAGTGGGCGGCCTTGTCTATGATCTGCTCGATGGTCAGCGGCCCGCCGTCATAGAAGAAGCCCGCGTAGGTGATGCTGTGTAATCCGACCTTCAACTTGCGCTGCCTCCTTGGCACGAATCATGGGCTGGGGTGCGACGGGTGCGTCGCTGTTGCGCGCGACCGACGAGCGCGCTTGCCAACGCGTCGCTCCGCGCCGGGAGCGGGTTGCGCCACCGTCACAGCCTAAACTCTTCGAACGGCGTCTCGCACGGTCTGCCATACGCGAAGTAGAGTGCGCGCGTGCGCGGGACCACCACGTATGCGACGGTAGTCCACATTTCCTGCTGGCCGTGCTGGCATATAGCGCCGGGGTCGGTGTGATCGGCGAGGAGACGTTGAAGCCGCTCGACCGTTTGCTCGCCGCCGGCCGTCAGCCGGCGCAGGTTCTCGAAGCGCCTCTCGCTGTTGAGCTTGGACGCAAGTTCCGGCGTATCGGTGCCAACGAGCCCCGGGGTGCAGAAGTGATTCGTTGCGAACAAGACGCCCCGTTCGTCCGGCTGCCGCACCTCGCAGCCGTCGGGCGCCTTCTCCACCACCGCCAGGCTTCCCGAGGCATCCGCCAGCGTGATGTTGAGGCTGGCGTGCATCATCGCCGTCTCGCGGAGAAGCCGCGTCGCTTCCTCCACGTCGGCCGCCATATCGCCGGCAAGCCGCAGCATCACATTGGATGGAATCCCTTCCTCGTTGCGCAGCCGCGTGGCGACGCTGGCCCCGCCGAATGCCAGGCCCGACCCGTTGACGAAGCAGTTCGCCCACACCGTTCCCGGCCAGGTCACCCACAGCAGAGGCTGTCCGTCGCCGTGGTCACGTCGAAAGACCACGTGGTAGTGTTGCAGATTTCGACCGATGTCATTGGTCTTGCCGATGGCGGGCCCGTCCGGGGTGGACTGAAAGGCGATATTGGTGCAGTAAGCGTTGACCGCACCGATGTCGGCGATGCAGTTGTAGGCGAGGATATCCCGGTAGGGGATCTGCGCGCCCTCGGCGATGCCGCGCATCTCCTCCAGCATCTGGGGGCACAGCCGCTGCATGTTGTCCTCCAGCAGATCCAGGTATCGGCCCACGCGCTCCCGATCCCACTTCTCGGGATGCATGACATCGGCCAGTATGCGCCGGATCGGCTCGCCCATCGCGGCGCCATGCTGCCGCCCCTGTTGCTGGCACGTTCCCGAGAGCACAAGCGGTTCCATCAAGCGACCTCCAGTCTCGCCGTGCCGCCCGATCCCAAGTCCAGAATGACCCTGCTCGTCTCGACCCCGGCGCACGCTCCGGCCTCCGTGGGGCAGGCGGCGCCGTCGAGTCTTGCCGCGGCCGCGCCTCGCGGCCACTCGATGGTCAGGCCGGCGACGGCTTCGGCTGCGCTCACCTTCCACGCGTCTGCGCGCTTCTCGATTCGGACGCCGCGGCGAAGGTCATTGAACGCGGCCCACTCGTCGGCGCTCAGGGCCGGTATGCGCTTGTCTTGCAGCAGGCGCAGGGTCGCCTCGTACCAGGGCAAGGTGACGGCGTTCGGCTGCATGAGGTAAACCGGGTGGAAGCAAGGCAGGTAGAGTCCATGCCACTTGCCGGACAGTTCGGCCAGCAGATGCTGGGTGAGGTCAATCGCCTGGTCCACGGAGAGCGGAGGAAACGCGGTCTTGTCTTGCAGCATACAGTCATCCATGGTCACCGCGGAGTGCTGGTAGATGCTGAGCAGCCTTCCGTCGCGGCGACACATTTTCATCGTGCGCGCGGAGCCGTTGACAAACCCCCACTGGGCCTGGCGAGCCGGAAAAACGTTCAGGTCCAGGCGAACGCCGATATGGTCGAGCGCCTCCTGGGTCTCGGTCCACCCGGCGATGATACCCGAATGGTGGCGCGTGCTGGTGGGAAGGTACCCGTAGCGCTGCTGGAAGCCGCGATACTCGGCGGCCAGATGGCAGCGCATTTGTTCGGTGGTGGGCCTCGGGCCGCACCATGAGTGTAGGCCGACGCTGTGCCCTCGCTGCACCAAGTCTGCGACTTCGCCTGGAGGAAGAGACGCGAAGTCTTGGGTCATCAGGTAGAGACTGTATGGCGCATGGCGCTGCTGGGCGAGATCGAAGGCCAGATGGAGCCCTTCCGCGGCGCATCCATCGCTATCGCCACTCATCAGCGCTGCGGCCGGCTGGCCGGACGGGAATCGCCAAACCCGCGGCACCGGCGCCGTCTTCTCCGTCAGCCACCAGATGAGCGCGACGAAGAGATCAAGCTGATGGTCTGCCTGCGGGCTGGCCTTTAGCCGCGGATCGAGAAAGTTCACGAACAAGTCGGCGGCTTTGAACATCTCGTCCCCATCCGGATCGGGGTTGGTGCCGTCGCTGGCCTGATCCGCGCGCCCCTGGCGGAACAGCAGGGTGGACTGGGCGAGGTCAAAGGTGAAAGCAGCCCGGCGCGCTCCGTCGTCCAGCCGCACAATGGCGGGGTGCGCGCTGGGCGGATCGTCAAGATCGAACTGAAGCCATGCCAGCACCTCAGCGCCGGCGGCTTGCACCAAGTCCGCCGCACCGTGGTACTGAAGCACCGTTTCGTCGCGGCAGCGAAGGTACCGGTCGGACCAAGCCAGGGGGCGTCCAGGCTTGCTGCGCAGTCCGAACAGGGGCAGTAGCTCCGGTGGCGGCCGAAGCGCCAGCAGATTCTTTCCCGCCGCCGCCCATTCGCCGACCAGGGGCGGCGTGTCCGTCAGGCTGGGCGCGATGAGCAGATCACCGTCAAAGCGATCCTCGACCCAGCTATAGGTGAACCCCTCGGCGTCGAGGATCTCGCCCACGTAGCGGGAGAAGGGATTCCGGCATAGCCCGCTGACCAAGCCGATCGCGGCGTTATCGCCTGTCGCCATGTGGCACCTTGTCACGCGTGGTCCGCGCGCAGCATCAGTCCCCGGCCCGGATGGTGCCGGCGGGGTCTCTCTTCACTCCCCCGACGCGCGGGTGGCGATGCGGTGAATGCCCCCGATGGTGGTTTTCTCCAGGGGGATCTGGCGCCGCTCGCCTTCCTGTTCCAGCGCGTTCATCACGCGAACCAGCCGCTTCGTCATCTCGTCCTGGGGATCGGAGTACTCTCGTGTGTTGTGCGTGAAGGCAACGCAGGCGAGCAAGGCCTCGGCCTCCGGCCGGTTTCCGTCAGAGGTCGAGGAAATCTGCCAATCGAGGTGGGCGGCGATGATCTGCGGATTATGTTCCCACTGCCCGCCTTCAACCCGCAGTTCCCACGGAACCCCCGGCGCGGTTTCGTGCCGGGCGGTGGGATGGGTAGTGATCGGCACCTCGAGCAGCGGCAGGTCCCCTTCCAGTAGCCGATTGCCAGCGTGCGTCCAGTGAGGATAGGGCAGCGCCCCGGCCCACACCGCTCGAACGCCCACCAGGGTGCGCTCCGGGCTGGAGGTGCTGGCATGGGTGAACCCGAGCTCGCTGAGAAGCGGGAAGGTCTGATCGTTGGCGGAGAAGTTGCCGGCGCGAAAGGCTTGCGGCTCCCGCCCCAACGCCTCCGCCCACGCGGCGCTTGCCTGGGACAAAGCGCGATGCTGCTCTTCCGGCGCCAGACCCCCGAGGTGGTCTCGCCACCCCTGATCGAGGGTGTGCAGGTGAAGGCCCAGCTCGAACCCGCGGGCCTCCAGCGCGAGGAAGAGCCTGGCGTGCCGCGCCGCGGTCTGGGGAATGGCGAAGAACGTCGCGCGAAAGCCGCGCCGCTCCAGCACGTCTGCAAAGCCAACGATGGCGCGCTCGCTCACCCCCCAGTCGCGCGGCCCACCCGCCGCCGAGTCCTCGTTCAACTGCTCGCAGTCCATGGTGAAGCCAACGCAGATTCGGCTCATCGCCCCACCCGGTCCGGCACGAGGTTGCGACCGACCTTGGCGACGGCCTCGATGCACTGGTCGAGCAACGGCCGGTCGCATGGCAAGGGAAACGCCGGCAGGCCGATCGTCCGTCTCGAGATCGCCTCGGCTTCCGGGCAATCCCCCCTGCGATACTCGACGCGCCGGTGGCTGTGGGCGCAATCGAAGGGACAGCCCTGCGCCCACATGTTCCGCTCCTCGTACAGCGGGTTCCAGTAGACCGGCGCGTATCCGGCCCTCCCTCGCGTGGCCGGCAGCCCCTCGGCGCTGAGCGCATCCGCGAACTCCTCCCGGGTGACACCGCCCATCCGGTCTGCGTGATACTGGCAGATGTAGCTGAGCCAGGTCCTGCGCGTCTCCGGCGCTTCGGCAGGCGGCTCGAATCCCTCGCAGACGCCCGTGAGGCCCTCGCTCAGATACTCGAGGTTGCGTCGGCGCGCTGCGTTCGCTTCGTCGAGCTTCCTCAGCTGAACGCGCGCCAGCGCGGCTGCCCAGGGGTGTATACGATACTTGTATCCGAAGCATGTGGGAGCATTCTCGCCCCCCGGACAGTACTTGCGGTAGCGCTCGGAGCGCAGCCTGGGAATCCGCTCGTAGTGGCCAAGCACGACCGCCCGCTCGAAGTACTCCTCGTTGTCCGTGATCAGTACGCCCCCTTCAACCGCCATCATTAACTTGCTGGCTTGCAAGCTGAAGCACCCGATATCGCCGATGGTTCCGACCCTCTTGCCTCTGTAAAGCGCGCCGTGCGCATGGGAGCAGTCCTCGATCACGGGCAGCCCGTGCTTGCGCGCGACGGCCATGATCTCATCCATCGGCGCCACGGCGCCGTAGGGGTGCAGGACATTGATCGCCTTGGTGTAAGGGGAGATCTTGCGCTCGATATCCTCCGGCAGAATGCAGCCGTTCACGGGATCCACGTCACAGAACACCGGTATGGCATGTAGAGCTAGGACTTGTGACACTGACAGATGCCAGGTATACGCTGGACAGAGGACCTCGTCACCGGGCTCCACCCCGACCGCGAAATAGGCCGAATGGAGAGTCGAGGTGCCGTTGTTCTGCGCCAGCGCAAAGTTCGCGTCGTGGTAGTGGGCAAAGTCGCGCTCAAACTCAGCGATGGGCGCGTACACATCGTCGCGGTTCATCGCTTCGTCCACTGCGGCGCGTTCTTCGTCGCCGATGTTCGGCCACCGGTTGGCGGCAGCCAATTCGGCGGCCATCGTCACCGTCTGGGGTCCGCCGTGAATAGCGAGCTTCGTCCTTCTTAGGCTTGGCATGCTTGTCTCCCGTTCCGCCCGAGCATCGTCTGGCGGATTGAGCCTGGCGCGAATCAGCCTCGCTCTCTGGCCATCGCCAACACCCGGCGGGGCTGCTGCTGTGCTGCTCCACGCCTTTTCGACTATGGCTTCGGGGGGGCAATCGTCAGAGTTCGCGCCGGCGTCTTGATTTCTCCACAGTTGCGCCGTGTCCTGCTTGCCCTTCTTTCATGCACGCTGAGACGCGCTGCGGCAGCCAGACCGTTTCCTACCCGGCACGCCCGCCCCGCGTCCGCGATCACCCAGACAGTCGCGCCTAGCCCGCATTATTCACACCCGGTGACCAGGCGGTGGTTTTCGGTCTGTTTTCGCTTGCCTTGGGTTGAATTGGCGGGTCGCGATGGGGAATGGCCTCCCCGGACGGTTTCTCGCCGCCCGGATCGTCGGTCGCTGCCT